>NZ_CP038271.1:1987500-2160000 GCF_004571195.1 Legionella geestiana | reverse complement strand
TGGTACGCCTGCGGCCAGTTTTTTTTCGAGACCGTCAGCCGGTAACACCTCTTCACACCCCCGAATCAGGAGCTCTAATGTAGAATTGTCTGTGTTCATACGTGTAAAACCTTGCGTAAATGATTGACCTTGCGCTACTCAGCGGGTATCTTAGCCCGGATATTTTGTTCCTGCCAGAAAAATCCGGCATCCAGACAGGAATCCTGTTAGCGCCGGCATGGAGCATGTGTAGACTACCCGTGTTTAATGCCGGGAATCTGCCCGATGTGCCGGAAAACCGGCTACATCCACCCCATTGACAGCAGCCCAGGAAACTATGGACCACATACGTTACGCCCGCAAAAAACACGCAGCGAAACAATCACGTCTGCTTCCCGCGCTGGCTCTCCTGCTCGCCTGCGCGTTGCCTTTTATACTGGTCAAAACATTTTCCAACCACAAATCCTCCATGCATACCAGCAAGCCGCTGACCCTGCCAAAGCCTTCGCAAAAGGCTGAGATTATCGCAAAATCAAGGAAAGAGAGTGCATGGACGGTGGTTACAGCCCGGGAGAGAGATACACTTGGCGCTATTTTTAACCGTGAAGGCATCAGTGCGAAAACGCTTCAGGCAATACTGCAGGATAATCCGCACGCACGCAGCCTGACATCAATCAAGCCCAACCAGCAGTTGCAGCTGCTTGTGCGTGACAATATCCTGCAAAAAATCATTTTTCCACTGACTACCACCCAGTTTCTGGTTGTCTGGCGTGACGGTGACCGCTACCGCACCAAAGTTAATACACGTAAGATGAACAGCCACAGCCATTATGTCACAGCCACCGTCAATGGCTCGCTCTATGGAACCGCCAAACGCCTTAATATTCCCTATCGACTGGTGCACCAGATGACGGAAATTTTCAACTGGCAAATCGATTTTGCCAGAGACGTGCGCGCGGGCGATCGCTTCACAATCATTTATAAAGCGTTTTACATCGAAGATAAACAGGTTGGAACTGGAGAAATTGAAGCGGTATCGTACACAAACCGCGGAAAAGTCTATCAGGCCATTCGCCATGTTAACGCGAATGGCGATGCCGGGTACTACACTCCGGAAGGTAATGGCCTGCAAAAAGCGTTCAGCCGTTACCCCATTAATTTCAGCCATATCAGCTCTACCTTCAGCATGAACCGTTTTCATCCTATTCTGCGTTATAACCGGCCTCACAAGGGGGTCGATCTGGCGGCACGCATCGGCACCCCAATACACGCAACCGGAGACGGTCGTGTAGAATGGATTGGCCGCCACAGCGGTTATGGCAACATGATTAAAATCAAGCACGACCGTAACATGAGCTCACTCTACGCCCATATGCTCAAATTTCAGAAAGGGCTTGTACGCGGAGCACGTGTAAAACGCGGACAGGTCATTGGTTATGTCGGACAGTCTGGACTTGCATCAGGGCCACACTGCCATTATGAGTTCCGCATTAACGATACACCTCGAAATCCAACGACCGTTGATTTACCACGTTCAGCTTCCGTGCCTGCACGGGAAATGACGGCCTTCCGCGCCAATGCGATGACACTTCTGGCTCACCTCAAGCTTTTTGAGGATGCCCGTATTGCGAGCGAAGAACGCAGCGAGAAACAGAAAAAAGCCTGATCAGGAAAAGAGATAACGGCACACCACCACCGAAGCCGCGATACCGGCAAAGTCCGCCAGCAATCCGGCAGGTATCGCATAGCGTGTACGGCGAATGGCAACAGCACCAAAATACACTGCTATTACATAAAACGTGGTTTCAGTACTGCCCATCATGGTCGCTGCCATTTTGGCAATCAGCGAGTCGCCACCGTGTTCATGAATCAGTTCTGCCATAACGCCGGTTGAAGCGCTTCCAGAAAAGGGACGCAAGAGCGCGAGCGGCAAGAGCTCTGCCGGCATGCCAATGCGTTCAAGCACAGGCGCAAGCCAGGCGCCTAAAACATCGAAAAAACCTGAAGCCCGCAACATGCCAATCGCCACCATCATGGCAATCAGATACGGTATGATGCTTACGCTGGTTTCAAAGCCCTGCTTTGCACCGGTAATGAACGCATCAAAAACATCTACGCGTCGGCAGACCCCATACAGTGGGATACCTACAATGAACATCAGCAGCACCCAATTGGAAAAAAATACCGGCAAACTCAACCATGATGCACCTGTGCTTCGATTTTCGGGCGTGTAAGGCGCGCAAACTGCTTTACGGATATCAGCGCTACAGCGGTTGAAACCAGCGTTGCCGCCAATGCGCTGGCGATAATGGCGCCCGGGTTAGGATTGCCGTTGGCAGCAAGAAATGCTATGGCAGTTGCAGGCACCAGTTGCACGCTCGAGGTGTTTATGGCAAGAAATGTGCACATGGCATCTGTTGCAGTTTCGGCACGCGTGTTGAGTTTTTGCAGTTCTTTCATCGCCTGCAGACCAAAGGGCGTTGCAGCATTGGCAAGCCCCAGCATGTTGGCCGCGATATTAAGCAGCATTGCCCCCATGGCCGGATGTTCGGGAGGTACCTCGGGAAACAGCGGGCGCATGACAGGTCTCAGTGCTCTCGCAAGCTTTTTAATCAGCCCTGAAACACTCGCGATATTCATAATGCCAAGCCATAGGGTCATGATACCGGCAAGTCCCAGGGCAATCTCAAAACCAAGACGTGCTGAGTCGGTAACGGCTGCCACCACCTGTGGAATACGTCCCTGAAAAATACCGGTTACAACGGCCAGGAGCATCATGCCAAGCCAGATAATATTCAGCATTCTTGCACCTCCCCATGCAAAGAGTATAAAGTAACATCAGTTTGCGGAACAGCAGCGCGCGCCCTAAAGAGGAGAGGTACCATGCTGGTAAGGTTCACATCAATACTCCCACTGGTTATGACCGGCATTTTATCAAGTGCTGCAGTGCTTGCGAAGGCGCTTCCTGAAAAAGCGGCGGACAGAGATATTGCACAACTATATCACAGCCTCCCTCCCCTGCCACGCACTTCACTTCCAGAACGCCTGAACCTTATAAGTGCCAGCTTTCTCGGCAAACCTTATCTTCTTGGTGCTTTAGGCGAGGGCGAGCATGCGCGTTTTGATCAATTCCCGCGTTATCGTACGGATGCTTTTGACTGTGATACCTATGTAACCACAGTAATGGCACTTGCACTCTCAGACAGCCTTACGCGTTTTAAAAGGTGCCTTCGTAATATCCGCTACCACGAGGGCAAACGCCGCTTTATCCTGCGCAATCATTTTACCGACCTGGACTGGAATATAAACAATGAAAATGCGGGCCGACTGCGTGACATCACAAGAACCCTTACCACTCCTGAAGGAAAACCGGCTTTCAAAATAGCCGAGGCTTTAATTGATAAACCGGGATGGTATGCGCACTTCACGCATGAAAACATTCGATTGTTAAGCGGGCCGGACGAATTGAAACAACATCGGCTTGTCGAGCTGCAACGCCAGGGAAAAACCCTCCCACGTCAAACGGTCACTCTGCCTTACATTCCGCTCAGCGTGCTCTTTGACGAAAAAGGTCGACCGAACCTGCATTTTTTTAATGCTATCCCTGACGGCGCGGTTATTGAAATCGTTCGTCCTGACTGGGACATCAAAGACCGCATAGGAACGCGGCTTAATATATCCCACCTTGGATTTGTCTTTCGGGTAAAAGGCATTCAGATGTTCCGACAGGCTTCATCTGAGCATCAAAAGGTCGTTGATGTACCACTCACTGATTACCTGAAAAAAGCCATTAAGAGCCCCACCATTCGTGGCATTAATATTCAGGTAGTCCTGAAAGGCGACTGTTAGGGTCTTATATAATGCAATAGGTTCCGATGGCTATCGTACGGTTAAACGGCAGCTGATAAAATTCAATGTTAAGGTTGGCTGAGTAATTGCGCATCAGAAAAGCAAAGAGTTTTTCCTGCCAGTGGAAACGCAGCGTCGCCTGTGACCTGGAAGCTACCACATTAGGCACCTCTACAAGCCACGTTGCTGCATCCACATTGACCTGAAACGGCAATAAACCCCGTTCGTTGGCAAGCTCCAGTGCGCTGGGAATCGAAACTGTATCCATGAAGCCATAATGCAGGGTCAGCTGGCAAATTTTCTCGTCGAGATAGTGCACCTCAAATCGCCGGCTGTAATGCACATGCGGAATGTTTTCTACCGTATAATTCACAATAAGAATATTTTCTGGAAGCGCGCGGCTTAGTTTTAGGAAATGCAGAAAACTGCCACCACTGTTGTCATACACATCAGTAATAAAGATTGCAGTGACACCCTCAAGGCGCGTGAGGGACTTATAGTGCAGCTGGCGCACAATTTTCGCAATGCCTTCCTTGCGCATGTAAAAATTATTTTTTAAATACATTAGTCCCATGTTCCATGTATGCATGACAATCGCAAGGAGGCAGGCAAACAGAATTGGGGTCCAGGCACCGGTCAGAAACTTGTGTGCATTAGCACCGAGGAACGCAGCATCCGCGATGAAAAGGGGCGTGAAAAGCACAACAGTCCGCCACACAGACCATTGCCAGATGGTGTGTGCTGCCCATCCAACCAGCATTGTTATAAGGAGCATATGCAGGTTGACGGCAATTCCATAAGCATGCGCCAGACCACTGGAACTGCGAAAAGTAAGAATCAGGAGCAAGGTTCCCATCAGCAAAAAGAGATTCATCTGGGGAATATAAATTTGCCCCTGATGCTCTTTTGAAGTCTGAATGATTTGAATGCGTGGATACAGGCCCAGCAACACCGCCTGCTTCATTAGTGAAAATGTAGCAGTGATAACCGCCTGGGACGCAATGATGGTGGCCAGCGTTGCAATCACGAGGAGCGGAATAAGAAAACCCTCCGGCGCCATGTGATAGAAAGGATTTTCCATTGCCTCAGGCTGACTGAGCAGGAGCGCCCCCTGACCAAAATAGTTCAGCAGCAGACAGGGAAGCGCCACGATAAACCAGCTGTAACGAATTGGATTTTTACCAAAATGCCCAATGTCGGCATACAGCGCCTCGCCCCCGGTTACCACCAGAAAAACACCACCCAGCAATAAATACCCTTGGTAACCAAAAGCATGCAGAAACTCGAAGCCATACCGCGGGTTAACCGCCTTGAGTACCGCTGGATTTTTCGCAATCTGCAACAGGCCAATTACTGCGATGACCAAAAACCAGATAAGGATGACCGGTCCAAACGCGCGGCCGATGTGGGCGGTACCAAACCTTTGAAAGAAAAAAAGCACAATCAGTATGCCGCATGAGAGTGGTACAATCGCATCGTTAAAAACCGGCGAGGCCACCTTAAGCCCCTCAATGGCGCTGATAACAGAAATCGCCGGTGTCAGCATGCCATCGCCAATTAAAAGACCAGCACCAAAAATCGCCAGCAGATAAAACTGATTTTTGTATTTTGACTGGGTTTGTCGCAAAAGTGCGAGAAGCGCAAGTATTCCCCCCTCTCCATCGTTATCAGCCCGAAAAACGATGCACATGTATTTGAAAGAGATAACGAGAATAAGCGACCAGAACACAAGGGATAGTGCGCCAAGCACGGAAGTATTGCCGATGGGTAAATCCCCCAGCGCCTCACGCATGGCATAAAGCGGGCTGGTTCCTATATCACCAAAAACCACACCAAGGGCTGCAATGGCAAGTGTGGGCGTAACAGTTTCCCGATTCATGAATGGCACATGTTGTTGGTTCTTCCTGATTATGAACCGATATTATCGACTTGTGAATGGGGAGCGGCCTGAATCCATGTTTCAGGCTGTTCCAACCAGCGCCTCACGCCGCCAGGACGCACGCAAAGTGGCAACAAACGGCGGCAGGCACATTACGAAAAGGCCACAGATAAGCGTCAACTCATAGCGCAGCAGGCTGCCAACGTTAATGCCTTCCGGCGGCATGAAACTGACGATAAGGGTCGCAAGCGTACCTATCATGCCGATACCGGCCACCATGCACATTCCCAAAAGCCCGCCTGGAATGCGAAAAGCACGAGGATGGTGCGGCAGTTTGACGCGTAACACCACGGCCGCTACAAACATCAGCATGTACATCAGCATGTACAGCTGTGCCGCGAGTGCCGTCAACAGCCAGTAGGAGCCGTTTACGCTTGGCATAAAGAGGAAAAGGGTTGAGAGCAGAGTGACAATCACCGCCTGTCCAACCAGCATGACGACTGGTGCTTCCCGGCGGTTTCGGCGTTGAAAACCTGCAGGCAGATTACCATCTTGAGCCGCGACAAGCAGGCCGCGGGTGGGGGCGATTATCCAGTTGCTGACGCCACCAAGGCCACCCAGCACCAGCATCACCGCAATAACCGGCATCATCCAGCTCATGTGGTAGCGCGCAAAAAACGCATCAAACGCCTGCATGATACCAGCCACGAGATTGATATCCGCTTTAGGCAACACCACGGCGATGGCCAGCGAACCCAGAACCAGTGTACTGAGAATAATGACCACCGAAATAACCAGTGCGCGCGGAAAAGCGCGTTGCGGATCGCGCACATCATTGGCATGAACTGTCGCAATTTCAATCCCGCAAAAAGACATCATAATTGCCGTAAGCGAAACCCAGAGTGACTTATCATGCCATTGCGGCGATGCGGCTTTCAGTGTAAATGCCACCTGAGAAGGATTTCCACCGATAATCCACGCCATTCCAAGCCCGATAATGAGGCCCATCGGCAACAGCAGCCCTGAAATAGCACAGAGGTTGCTGAAAAATGCGGAAGACTGCATCCCGCGGAGATTAACAAGCGTCGCCCCCCAGAATGATGCGACAATCACCGCCCACAGAAACACAGGATTATCCGCGAGTGCGGGATTAAACAAATAGCCAATGGAGCCCGCAACAAACGACAGGATAGTGGGATACCAGATAACGTTTTCAATCCACTGCAGCCAGATGGCGAGGAACCCGACACGTTTGCCAAGTGCTTCCCGCACCCAGATATAAATGCCGCCCGCCCGTGGCCAGCCAGATGCCAGTTCTGCTGAAACCAGCGCGGTTGGAATAAGAAAAAACAGCGCACCAAGGGTAAAAAACACAATCAGCTGACTGCCAAATAGTGCTGTTGCCGGCAGGTTTCGGATACTGTCAACCGAGCCGACCGTAATCATGATGAGGCTGAAAACACTCAATGCATGCTTTTTATTACTCATGACCTTCCTTCCGGGAAACAGGGGGTGCACTTTAAGGTGCCAAATTGAGTCAAATTTTAACACAAAATGCACGCAATAGCGATAACCCGCACACGCTTCAATCACAAAAAATAGTGAGTCACTCTACGCGAAATACCTGCATTTGTAAAACGGCTCTATCCATCGTTGTTGAACAAATTGCAAATAAAATGTATGATGCACTACTTGTAAGGAAGCGCGTGTATCACTTTCTTGCCCTCCACGAAACATGCATTTACTCCGGGTCCTCTGACATTTGGTGTAAGGCACCAACCGGAATTTTTCATGAATTTTCAAGATTTATCACTGGCCACCCCTTTGCTTGACGCGGTAAAGGCGCAAGGCTACGAAACTCCATCACCCATTCAGCAAAAGGCCATACCGGTAGTGCTTAATGGTGACGATTTACTGGCTTCCGCGCAAACCGGAACTGGAAAGACCGCGGGCTTTGTGCTGCCCATTCTGCATCAACTGCTCGAAAAGCCGCGTGCAGGCAGCAATCAGACCCTGGCACTTATCCTCACTCCAACGCGCGAACTGGCAGCCCAGGTGCATGAGGATGTGCGACAGTGTGCACAATTTACCAAAATTCGCAGCGCGGTAGTTTTTGGCGGGGTTAATATCAACCCGCAAATGCTGAAGTTGCGCTCAGGCGTTGAGATACTGGTAGCAACACCCGGACGCCTGCTTGATTTGGTGCGCCAGAACGCGATACGCCTTGATGCGGTAAAGACGTTTGTGCTGGATGAAGCCGACAGAATGCTTGATATGGGATTTATCCATGATATCCGCCGCGTCATGGCACTGCTGCCTAAACGCCGCCAGAACCTGCTTTTTTCAGCAACATTTTCTCCAGAAATTCGCGCGCTTGCGAAATCGTTTCTGCATCAACCGGTAGAAGTATCTGTCACCCCGCCTAACAGCACCGTTGACAAAATCAAGCAAACCATTCACCCGGTTGATAAAGCGCAAAAAGCCGCCCTGCTCTGCCACCTTGCTCACAGCCAGCAATGGAGACAAGCATTGATTTTTTCACGTACTAAACACGGCGCGAACAAACTCGTAAAAATTCTCGCAGGACACAACATCGAAGCTGCTGCCATTCATGGCAACAAGAGTCAATCCCAGCGCACGCAGGCACTCGATGCCTTTAAGACCGGTAAAATTCGCCTCCTGGTCGCAACCGACATTGCCGCACGCGGCATTGACATCGACCAGCTGCCAATCGTGGTCAATTTTGATTTGCCGCAGGTGCCCGAAGATTACGTGCACCGCATCGGACGTACGGGCCGCGCCGGCAGTTCTGGCGTTGCTCTCTCGCTTGTCAGTGCGGATGAGGCCAATCTGTTGCATGCGATTGAAAAAATCACCAAAAAACGCCTGAATCGGGTAGAAATAGATGATTTTGAGCCTGAGCACCGTCTTCCTGAGCACATAGCACCTGCCGCGCGCTCCTCCCAGGGGCCCCGCAGACAATCTGCCGGCAGACGCAGATAATGGTGGATGGTTTTAATCCGTAGCGGCTGCCGGACGCTCGAGGGCATACCCTGACAGTGCGCACTGAAGGTCGTGCGCACTGACTTCTCCCTGGTACCGACTAATGGCAAGGGTTGCGACACCATTGCCAATGTAATTGACCAGTGCGCGTACATCACTCATAAATCGGTCAATACCGAGTACCAGTACTATGCCCACTGCGGGAATGCCTGGCACTACCGCGAGAGTCGCGGCCAGGGTTACAAAGCCTGCGCCGGTTACGCCTGCCGCCCCCTTGCTCGTCAGCATGGCGGTTGCAAGTAATGCAATTTGCTGCGTCGCATTCAATGAAATACCGAGCGCCTGCGCAATGAACAAGGCCGCCAGCGTAATGTAAATATTGGTGCCATCGAGGTTAAACGAATATCCCATGGGAACAATCACGCCCACGGTTTCCCGTTCACAACCGAGCGCTTCAAGTTTCTGAATGAGCTGGGGGAGAGCCGCTTCACTCGAAGAGGTTCCAAGCACCAGCCAGAGTTCCGGCAGGATGTAGCGCAGGAAGCGTCCAAGGGAAAACCCGCTGCAACGAGCGACAGTCCCAAGCACTCCCGCCACAAAAACAAACGCCGTGAGGTAAAACACGCCAATCAGCCCCGCAAGCGGCAGCAGCAGCGCACTGCCAAACTGACCCACGGTAAATGCCATAGCCCCAAAAATTCCGAGCGGTGCAGTCATCAGTACCATGCGGACCATTACAAATACCGCACTTGTCAGCCGCTCCAGCATGTCGCAAAGCGGCCTCGCCACGCGCTCACCTACCGCCAGCAGCGAGGCGCCAAAAAGGATGGCGAGAAAAAGAATCTGGAGCATGTCGCCACTGGCGAAGGGTTCCACGATACTGGCAGGAATAATGTGTTTCAGAAAATCAACAGTAGAAAGTTTTTCACTGCTCGCAATAAACTGCGATACAGGTCCAGCATCGAGGAGCTCAAGATGCGCATGCACACCAGCTCCGGGCTGCAAAACATGCGCGGCCATCCAGCCCATGCCAAGTGCCAGCGTAGAAATAACCTCAAAATAGATGAATGCGCGCAGTCCAAGCGCTCCCAGTTTTTTCAAAGAACCTGTTTGTGCAATGCCCGTGACGACCGTCAGAAAAACAACTGGACCCACAAAGAGCTTTATAAGCTTGACAAAGCCTGTCGCCAGCGGCTCCATCGAAGCCCCCGCGACCGGATTAAGCCAGCCGAGCAGACATCCGCCGATAAACGCGGCAAAGATCCAAAAATAAAAAGAGCGCAGCAGCTTCATGGGGAAGATCCGGATATGCGTGGTTGGAATATGTGCACTATACCATGAGACACTTTGCACGCATACACCGCGGACGAGCCCTCATTTCATGATGTGAAGCAACAGTGTAGCGGTTTGGTGTCATATTTTTCGGAATGAAGACACGCACCAGAGTGTCCCTGAACGCCAAAAGCCGTTAAAATCACCTTTATCTCATCTTTATGTGAATCCAGAATGCATGAAATTATTCTCGCAACCGGCAATGCCGGCAAGGTGGCGGAGCTGCAGGCGCTGCTGGCCCCCATTGATTGTATCCCGCAAAAGAATCTTGGCATAAATGACGTCCCGGAAACCGGGATGAGCTTTATTGAAAATGCGCTCATTAAGGCGCGACATGCCAGCAGCGAAGCACAAAGACCCGCACTTGCTGATGACTCCGGTCTTGTAGTGCCGGCGCTTGAAGGTGCACCGGGTATTTTTTCCGCGCGTTTTGCCGGACCCGGCGCCACTGACGCTGAGAATATCGCGCTGCTTCTTGAACGCATGCACCTGCTGAAGGGCGATGCGCGTGCCGCCTTTTTTTACTGTGCCATCGTTATCGTGCGACACGCTAATGACCCCACTCCGCTGGTGGCAACGGGCGTGCTGCACGGGATGATTGCAGATACCCCGCGTGGTACGCATGGCTTTGGCTACGACCCGGTTTTCATGGTTCCCGGACACCATCTTACTGCCGCCGAACTTGCGCCCGGTGTAAAAAACACTATCAGCCACCGTGCACGTGCACTCCTCGAACTGCAGCGGCTGATGACCGACCATCCTTTGTGAGCACACCATGGAACGATGCACCATTCTTCCCTTTGATGCCCTGACCACCCGCCAACTCTATGCACTGCTTGCGCTGCGAAGCCGTGTCTTTGTCGTGGAGCAGTCTTGCGTGTATCTTGACCCTGATGGCCTTGATGAAAGCGCCATGCACCTTCTTTATGAGCAGGATGGAGAGCTTGTGGGGTATGCTCGAATGCTTGCTTTTCCACACGGCGAGGGCATGAGCTTCGGGCGTCTGGTTACCGACCCGCGGCTGCGCGGCGGCGGCATTGGCAGGAGGCTCGTTGATACCGCACTCACCTGGCTTGCCACAGAACATCCAGAGGCGCCTGTTCGCATTACCGCGCAGATTTATCTGAAAGATTTTTACGCATCTTTTGGTTTTGCTGCAGAAGGCGAGCCCTTCGACATGGACGGCATTATCCACCTGCAGATGGTTAAGCACTCATGACACGCCAGAGCAGACTGGATGCAGCCCGCAAAGCCCTGCAAAACCATCAGCCGATTGAGGCCAAAGCCGAACTGGAACCTCACCTTGCTGAATGCCCCAATGACGCCGATGCGCTGCACCTTCTAGGGCTTGCGCATGCAGGCAGTGGCATGATGAAAGAATCTGTTGACGCACTCGAGCGCGCAGTAGCACTTGCACCGGAAGATGCCGTGATTCAAAAGCATCTTGGTAATGCGCTTTTTCACAGCTCACGGCCGCAGGAGGCCTTTGCCTGTTATCAAAAAGCCATCGCCCTTGCACCTACAGATGCTTTTGCACATCACAATCTGGCCACGCTGCTTGCAAAAACAGGTGATACAGATGGCGCGTTGCGCCATTATGCCGAGGCTCTGGCATTGCATCCTGGATTTATCAATGCCCATTACAACCTTGGCCTGCTTTTCCTGAAAAAGGCTGACAGCCATTCAGCACTTATCCAGTTTGCCAATGTGCTCGCACTTGCGCCGGAACACACCGAGGCGCGCTTTCACCACGCCGTTCTTTTACTGAATGAAAACACGGTAGATGCAGCAGAAAAGGATTTTTTACAGGTTTTAGACAGCCATCCTGAACACGTACTGGCACTGACCAACCTTGGCGTAATCGCCCTGAAACGCGATGAAGGGCAGCATGCCATCGCGTATTTCACCAAGGCTCTCGCGCTCGACAACAGCCTCACTGAAGCGCGCAGTAACCTTGCTGCTACTTTCATGCAGTATGACCGCTTTGAAAACGCGCTGACGCATTATGACATTCTGCTTCAGGAAACCCCCGATAATCTTGAATACCTGTATAATGCTGCCGTTGCGCGCATGACGCTTGGTTTTCTGAAAGAGGCCAGCGATCATTTGCTTATCCTGTTACAAAAGGCACCCGCGCATGCACCGGCTTTGGTCAACCTGGCGGCTATCCGTATCCGACAGGGACTGCGTGAAGAAGCCATGGCACTCCTCGAAAAAGCACTTGCACTGAATCCTCAGGATGACGCCTGCCGGCACATGCTGCAGGCACTCACCGGCAACAGTGAAGCCGCTGACACCAATCCTGCTTACATCACTCAACTCTTTGACAACTACGCGCTCTACTATGACCGACACATGCAGGAAACCCTTCACTATGTCCTGCCTGAAACCATTGGCGCCATGATGGAAACCCACCTTTTACATCGCGCAGAAAACGCTGTTGACCTTGGCGCAGGCACTGGACTTCTCGCCCCCTTCCTGCGGCCATTATGCACGCATTTAACCGGTGTCGACCTCTCACCCAAAATGTTGAAGCGCGCAAAGGAGCGCGGTCTGTATGATGCCCTTGAAAAAGCGGAACTGGTGGATTTTTTCAAGCAGACTGACAGGCACTTTGACCTCATCACTGCCGCAGAAGTACTGCCCTATATCGGCTCGCTGCAAACACTCTTTGCAGAAATCAGCGCGCACATGCATCCCGGTGGACTTTTTATTTTCAGCATTGAACCTTCAGAATCAGAAGACCTCTTTCATCTGCAGCAAAACGCGCGCTTTGCCCATCATCCATCAAAATTGCAGGCACTTCTTAAAAGCCTTTCATTTGAAATCATGGAAGAGAAACGCGTTCAGGCACGCACACAGGACAACAAGCCTCTGGAGCTTCTGCTGATAGCTGCACGCAAACTCCCCTGACTAAAAAGGCACCTGCAGGCCAGAGCTCACCCGCTGCATCTGCTCGCGAAACGCTGACTGTATCCGCTCCATGGCCGCTGCTGAATCTGCTTCAAACCGTGCCACGAGGCATGGCGTGGTGTTGGACGCACGCAAAAGCCCCCAGCCATCACCATACTCAACCCGAAGCCCGTCAATAGTGACCGTACGCGCGCCCGGGAAGCGGGCTTCGGCACAAAAACGCTGCATATACGCGAATTTTTCAGCATCAGAAATGGCAATCTGGATTTCTGGCGTATTAATGCTGTCGGGGATATCAGCAAACTGTTCACTGAGCGTTTTATCAGAGCGACTGACGATTTCAAGAAGTCTACAGGCGCTGTAGAGTGCATCATCAAAACCGTACCAGCGATCGCCAAAAAAAATGTGTCCGCTCATTTCACCGGCAAGGGCTGCCGCTTCACGCTTCATTACCGCCTTCACGAGCGAATGACCGGTCGGGCACATCACCGGGACGCCACCGCTCGCCTCAATCACCTGCCCGAGATGGGCGGAACATTTCACATCATAGACGATGCGCGCCCCTGAACGACGTCCCAATATTTCGCGGGCATAACACATGAGAAGGCGATCGGGCCAGATAATGCGGCCTTTTTCATCAAGCACGCCAAGCCGGTCGCCATCGCCGTCAAAAGCCAGCCCGATGTCGGCCTGATGAGCAAGAACTGCCGCCCGTAAATCAAGGAGATTCGATTCTACCGTGGGGTCGGGATGATGATTGGGAAAAGCGCCATCCACCTCACAATAGAGCGGAATCACTTCACAGCCTAAAGCACGCAAAAGCCCCGGAATAATGGGGCCAGCTATTCCGTTACCGGCATCAACCACCACTTTCAGCGGGCGGGAGAGTTTAACATCGGCAAGAATGCGCGCGTTATAATCGGCGCGAATGTCATCAAAAGAAAGCTTGCCTTGACCGCTGCAGAATTCTCCGGCATTCACCAATGCGCAAAGCTCCTGAATGGCCTCTCCTGCCTGCGCCTTGCCGGCAAGCACCATTTTCAGGCCATTATAACCCGCCGGGTTATGGCTGCCGGTAACCATGAGACCGCTGTCAATCGCACGCGTACTCGCAGCAAAATAAAGCAATGGCGTTGGGATGGCACCGAGGTTCACCACGTGAATACCGCCTTCTGTCAGCCCTGCTGCCAGTGCATCACACAGTGCGGGGCCCGTTGTGCGTCCATCGCGTGCCAGAAACGTCGTATCGCGCACTTCTGATTGCAACCGCATGGCAAGTGCCCGTCCAAAGCTGTAATAGGCATTCTCGTCAAGCGTCTCCCCGACAATGCCGCGGATATCATACGCTCTGAATACAGAGGATTCGACCGGACGAATGTGATAGCGGGTATGGCTCATCCGCTATTGTCTCCCCGAACTGCCAAATCCACCTTCACCGCGTGCACTTGGAGCAAATTCGCTGACCTCACGAAATTGTACACGTGCTACCGGCACAAAGACCAGTTGCGCAATGCGCTCGCCGGGGTTAACGGTAAAGCAGTCCTGACCACGGTTCCAGCAGGAAATTTTAAGTTCACCCTGGTAGTCGGCATCAATCAGGCCCACGAGGTTACCAAGAACGATGCCATGTTTGTGACCAAGACCTGAGCGCGGCAGAATAACCGCAGCGAGTTCCGGGTTTTCGATATAAATGGCAAGCCCTGTACCAATCAGCACGGTTTCACCAGGTGCGATTTGTAAAGGAGCATCCATACAGGCACGCAGGTCAAGGCCTGCCGAACCGTCAGTTGCATATTCCGGTAATGGAAACTGGCTGCCCGCACGCGGGTCAAGGATTTTCAGCTGTATCGGGTATTGCATGCGACTCCCCCTGGAGATTAAGGGCGTCATTTTGAAGCCTTGTCGCAAGGATTGCAATAATCTCACCCGCAAGACGGGTTTTGTGGGTATGGGGAAGCGCAATTTCGCGAGCATTGTCGATAATGGTTACCGCGTTGCCAGCGGCACCAAAGCCCATGCCTTCACCTACCTGATTGGCAATAATGACATCAAGCCCTTTCGCCAGGCGTTTTTTGCGCGCATATGCAAGCACATCATGCGTTTGCGCGGCAAATCCGACTACGCATGCCGCGCGCCCCACAGCCGCAACGCTCGCGATAATATCCGGGGTCGCATGCATCTCAAGCGTCAAGCTGCCCTCTGCGGATTTTGGCATTTTTTGCGCGTGTACGCTTCGTGGCTGATAATCAGCAACCGCGGCACATCCGATAAAAAGACTTCCCGGGTAAAGATGGTGCATCACGGCATCAAGCATCTGCTGCGCCGACTCCACCTGCACCGTATCTACCCCCTGAGGTGCCTGAAGGGAACAGGAACCACTTACGAGGGTTACCTGCGCACCGGCTGTGCGCGCGGCGCGCGCAAGTGCGTAGCCCATGCGGCCTGAACTGTGATTAGACACAAAACGGACGGGATCAAGCGCTTCACGCGTGGGACCCGCGGTAATCAGAACATGCTGTCCTTTAAGAACAGGTCCGAGCGAGAGCAGACGCAGAGCATCAAGGATGTCATCCACCTCACTCATGCGCCCATCCCCTTCCTCGCCACAGGCAAGTGACCCAGAGTCCGGTCCCACAAATCGCACGCCCCGCGCTTGAAGGAGCGATCTGTTAGCGCGTGTTGCGGGATGTTGCCACATGCTGTGGTTCATTCCAGGCGCAAGCAGCAATGGTACATCGGCCACGAGGCAAAGGGTCGCGAGCAAATCATCGGCAAGACCGTGCGCCAGTTTCGCCATGGTATGCGCCGTTGCGGGTGCGATAACGATGGCATCGGCCCAGCGTGCGAGCGCGATATGCCCCATGGCACGCTCCGCTTCCGTATCGAGCAGCGATTCATGCACGGGATTACCCGAAAGCGCCTGCAGGCTCAGTGGCGTTACAAATTCGCGGGCAGAAGGTGTCAGCACTACGCGCACACACGCCCCAAGCTTCACAAGCTCGCGCACCAGAAGTACCGACTTGCAGGCAGCAATACCGCCACAAATGCCGACGAGAATGTTTTTACCCTGGAAATCGCGCATGAAGTACCTTACGATAGTTGAATCGTATACTTTATCACCAACTTTACGCGCATTATACAGCAGCTGTTTGGATAAAAACCAATCCTGTTTCCCGATTCCAGTGAGTTAGTACGCACTCAAACAGCACTTCAATGCCAGCCTGCAAAAAACTCGCAAAGTACATGGCGTTATTTAAAAGTAGCGCCGTAGCCTGGGCTGATAAGCCCAGGGATGGATGCATGAAAATGCACCGATGCCGGGCTTCAGTACGCAAAACAAATTATGGCAACCTGGCGTTTGGTATTGCAGGCGCTGTCATGAAAGTCGAGCGTTTCATATGGGCAGCCCTCAACACGCATGCTAGAATGATTTTTTTACGCCGTGTGCAACTTTTAATGGATAAGAGAGTGGATGCTTGAAAGGCACAGCATAATTTTGTAAGTTCTTGATTTTCCGACGATCCAGGACTACAAGGAGTATGCTGTGCCGGTTGAGGATTTTATCATTAGTACTTTTTGTTTGATAGATTCCCTTTACAAAAAGGCCGTTATCACAAAGTTGAGAACCCGAGGCTTTGCACCCAGGCTCTCCGATCCCGAGGTGATCACGATAGAGCTGGTTGGCGAGTTTCTCGGGCTTGATACCGATAAGGCAATTTGGTCATATTTCAAGCGACACTGGCAGAATTGGTTTCCCGGGCTTGGAGACAGGACGAGCTTCGCCAGGCAATCAGCCAAGTTGTGGGCCGTTAAGCAAAGCATTCAAAAATTGCTGGCCGGGAAACTGGGTACCTTCAATGACTCACTCCATATGTCTGACGGATTTCCTTTGCCAATTTGTCACTTCAGGCGCGCTAACTTTTCCCGGTTGTTCTCAGAGGCCGCCGCTTATGGCTACTGCGCCTCAAAAAATGAGCGCTATTATGGGTTCAAGGGCAATCTGTTGATTGACTCACAAGGCGTCATTACCGCCATAACCGTCACACAGGCAAACATTGATGAACGAGAGTCCGTCTGGGATAATCTCGACAACGTACAGGGCATGATTATTGCTGATAAGGGATTGATAGGCCAAGATTTTCAGGAACAAATCCGACAACATACGAATGTTACCCTGCAAACGCCTCTGCGCTCCAATATGACAGACCCACGCGGCTCAGATTTTAGCAAGTGGCTCGTATCTACCCGCAGATTGGTTGAAACGGTGATTGGGCAACTGACAGAGCGCTTTCATATTCAAAAAGTCAGGGCTCGCGACCTCTGGCACCTGACCAGCAGAATCGGACGAAAAACCTTGGCGCATACAATTGGATGCTTTCTTAATCACAAGCGAGGGGCAAAATTAACCCAGTTTGATGGACTTGTCGCCCCGTTGTAAGTTGCACACGGCGTTTTTTTTATATTTCTGGAGTCGTGCATGTCTTTCCATACCCCTCTCGTGCTGCTGATTCTTGATGGCTGGGGCTACCGGGAAGACACTCAGGACAATGCCATTGCCGCGGCACGCACACCACAGTGGAATGCCTGGTGGCGTGATTGTCCGCATATGCTCCTTGAAGCCTCCGGTGAAGCCGTCGGATTGCCGGTGGGACAGATGGGTAACTCTGAAGTTGGACACATGCACATTGGTGCCGGACGTGTTATTCCCCAGGATTTTACCCGTATTAACGCCGCCATTGAAACGGGCGAATTTGCGAACAATCCCCTGTTACTGGAGACGCTTTCTTCCCTGAAAAAAAGCGGGCGCACACTGCACGTTTTGGGCCTGCTCTCTGACGGCGGCGTGCACAGCCATGAGAAGCACCTTTTTGCTTTCCTTGAACTTTGCGATAAATCCCAGTTTAACAAGGTCTGCCTGCACCTTTTCCTTGACGGGCGCGATACGCCGCCTCAAAGCGCTGAAGCAAGCCTTTCACGACTTGAAAGGGTTCTTGAGCAGCATCAAGTGGCCACCATTGCCTCCATCAGCGGGCGCTATTACGCAATGGACCGCGACAATCGCTGGGAGCGCGTTGAGCCTGTCTATCGCCTTCTGGTTTCTGGTGAAAGCCCGCATCACTTTGCCAGCGCTAAAGAGGCAGTTGCCACGTTTGCCGCGAAGGGCATCACCGATGAATTTGTGCCGCCTGCGCGGATTGGGGAAAAACATCCGATGATGGATGGCGATGCCGTTTTTTTCTTTAACTACCGCGCAGACCGCGCACGACAGCTTACACGCGCGCTCGTTGATGATCTCTTTAACGGGTTTACCCGCGAAAACATGCCCGCGCTCTCGCGCATGCTGACCATGACGAATTACGCACGCGATATCGTGGCTGATGCTGTTTTTCCGCCCTTAACGCTTCACAATACGCTTGGAGAAGTGCTTGCTGCCCGGGGATTGAGTCAGCTGCGTCTTGCTGAGACTGAAAAATACGCGCATGTCACCTGGTTTTTTAACGGCGGCAGTGAGCAGGTGTTTCCAAACGAAGACCGTATTCTCATCCCCTCGCCAAGAGTGGCAACGTATGACCTTAAGCCTGAAATGAGCGCCACTGAGCTGACCCATGTACTGGTACAGGCAATCAAAGACCGTACACATGATGTGATAATCTGTAACTATGCCAATGCCGACATGGTCGGGCACTCCGGTGATTTTGCCGCTACCGTTAAAGCCATTGAAAGCATCGATGCTGCGCTGCACGCAATTGGTAATGCGCTTGCGTGCGTTAAGGGCACACTGCTTATCACGGCCGACCACGGCAATGCCGAGAAAATGTTTGACCCCGCCACGAAGCAGGCGCATACAGCACACACTGAAGAGCCAGTCCCCTTCGTTTTTGTCGGCGAGGGCTGGCACTTCACAACTACACACGGCACACTGAGTGATATTGCGCCCACAGTCCTTACCCTGCTTGGCATTACCCCCCCTGCCGAGATGACCGGGCGAGTATTGATGCAGCCAGACACTTGCGGAGCGCACACATGAGAGCATGGCTCTTTGCAGCCTTTCTTGGCGTGACGCTGCCGGTAATGGGTGGCGGGCAGACTGTCAACGAGACGAAAACCCGGCTGCAGGCGCTGGAGCGGCAAATCAACTCGCTGACACAAACCCTCAACACAACCAAAGGCCAGCGCCAGAGTCTGAACGCAGAACTTGCCGCCACTGACCGCCAGATAACGGCAAGCCTCTCGCGCCTTAAAGCGCTGGAGCGCGAAGCGGCAACCCGCGCCGCCCGCATTGACGCGCTTAGAAAAAGCATCGCTCAACAAAACAGCACGCTTGAGGCCCATCTGCAGCAGGTGCGTCTGCACCTGAAAGCACGCCATCGACTGGGCACATCACAACCGCTTAAATGGCTTTTAAATGCCGAAGACCCGGGTCGTTTCGCACGCCTAATGGCCTATTACCACCATCTTTTGAAGGCACGCGAGCAGTCCATACAAGAAACCCGTACAGCACGTATGCGCTTGCAGGCACAGGAAAAAGATCTTACAGATACCCTGCGATTGCAGCAGGTGCAAAAGAGTGAGATGGAGCGCCGCCGCCAGGTGCTGGAGCTTGAACGTCAAAAGCGGCAGGTCGTGCTTGCAGCTCTCGAAAAAGACATTGCCGCCAAGGGTTCCAAGCTGCAGGAATTTCAAAAAAACCGCGAAAACCTGAGCCGCCTGCTTGCTACACTCAGCCGCCAGAGCAGCCAAAGACCGGCAACAGGCAAGCCCCTGCTCGTCATGAACGGCAAGTTGCCACTGCCGGTTAAAGTGGCTCGCAGTGCCATGGCGAATACCTATCAGGGCGTAACACTTTTTGCCGCCGAGGGGCAACCGGTCACTGCCGTTTCTTCAGGCAAAGTGGTTTTCAGCGACTGGTTAAACGGATATGGGATGCTGATTATTATCGATCACGGTCACGGCTTCATGACACTTTATGGCCACAATAAACTGCTCTACCGTCATCGGGGAGAACACGTGCAGACGGGTGACACCATTGCCGCCGTTGGCCATACAGGAGGGCTGCAAAAGAACGGTCTATACTTTGAAGTAAGAAAATACGGGAAGGCAATACCGCCACTCAAATGGTTGTCCTGATGCGCTCTGGCATTCATATTGCTTTGACACATACAAGATACCCGGGCAGGATGCCCTTTCAGGAGAACACCATGCACATGATTCCAAAATGCCAGAGTGCGCTTGCCACCAGTCTGCTGACCGTAACCCTGGTGTTTTCTCCTCACGCTTTTGCCGCCGCAGCAGATGAAGGCGCGGGACGCATCCCGATGGAGGATGTACAGCGTTTTTCCAATGCGCTTGGGCAAATCAAGAAGTATTATGTGAAACCAACCAGCGACAAGCAACTCTTTGACAGCGCCATTCGCGGCATGCTCAATGGCCTCGACCCTCACTCGTCCTATCTGGATGAAGAAGCCTTTAAAGAACTGCAAACGGCCACAAGCGGCGAGTTTGGAGGTCTTGGTCTTGAGGTCACCATGGAAGACGGCGTGGTCAAGGTGGTCACCCCACTGGTGGACACACCGGCCTTCAAGGCAGGCATAAAATCCGGCGACTACATCATCAAACTTGGCAACAAACCGGTACAGGGCATGACCCTCCAGGATGCGGTCAATCTCATGCGCGGCAAATCCGGCTCGACAGTGGATTTGACCATTCTTCGCAAAGGAGAGAGCAAGCCGCTGCAGTTTACGCTGGTACGGGAAGTCATTCAGGTCAAGAGCGTGAAAAGTGAACTGTTGGACAACCAGTATGGCTATATTCGCCTGAGCCAGTTCCAGGCCAACACCGGTAAGGACATGGAAAAAGCCATCGCTCAACTGCGCCAGCAGGCAGGCGGTCACCTGAAAGGCATGGTGCTTGACCTTCGCAACAACCCGGGCGGCCTGCTGGATACGGCCATTGAAGTTTCTGATGCCTTCCTTGATACCGACAAAAAAGGCAAGCAGGAAATGATTGTCTACACCGAAGGCAGACTGCCAGGCTCAAAATTCACGGCCTACGCCAACCCTGGCGACATGCTGGAGAAAGCGCCTCTCATCGTACTTATCAACAATGGCTCTGCTTCGGCGTCTGAAATTGTCGCGGGCGCTCTGAAGGACAACAAACGCGCCATCATTCTTGGTACCCAGAGTTTCGGAAAGGGGTCTGTACAAACCATCCTGCCACTTGATGACAAACGCGCCATCAAACTGACAACGGCTCTTTACTACACGCCATCAGGGGTTTCCATCCAGGCACGCGGTATTACACCGGATATCGTGGTTGAGGAGCTTGCCATTCCTAAAGCTGCTTCTAAAAACCCGCTTTCAGGTTTTACTGAAGCCGATTTGAGCGGCCACCTGGTCACAAAGGCAAGCCCCGAAGCCGAAAAAGCGGCCAAAACCTCTCAGGAAGATAATTCACTGCTGCATCAGGACTATCAGCTTTATGCCGCCCTCACCATTCTGAAGGGGCTCGCAGTCGCACAAAAATAAAATTTCTCAGGGTCTTTGACGGCTGTCAAGGACCCTGAACTGCACGAAAATCCAACGAACAGGCTATACTTCCAGTGATACTGCAGAAATGGAGAAAAGCATGGACTCCACCGTTATCGGGGATGATGCAGGCCAGAGGGATGCCTTACTGAAGTATTACCGCGATATCATTACGTGCCTGCCCAATTATGTGTACATTGTGGATGCGAATTGCCAGCTCACGGAAGCCAATACCGAGGTATTAAAGCTTCTGGGCGTCAGGAACGTGGCAGCTCTCAGCGGCAGTTTTTACGCGCGCCTCACTACTCACTCCTGCTTTTCCGAAGAGCGCATTGCAAGACTGCATCAGGACGATATTAATGCCCTTCTCGAAGGCAGGCGGGTCAGCAATGAGCAGGAAGCGCCCTTTGTTGACCGCGATGGCAATATCCTCTATTTCTCCTCCATCCGCACGCCCATTCGTAATGCAGAAGGCGTTGTGATTGCGCTTGTGGTTGTGCTCGTTGATATCAATGCGCAAAAAGCACTGGCGCAGCACCTTGAAGAACTGGCTTTGCAAAAAAAACGCATGAACGGTGAAGCACGCACACACGCCTTACCGCCTTCCGTGTATCGCGATCCGCAAAAACCGCCGAAAGTTCTCATCATCGAAGACAATGAAATGGCGCTTAAAGCGGTTCGGGCTACCCTCCTTCAGCTTGACTGTATTGTTGACACCGCAGATTCAGCACATGCTGCCGCGGCACAGTTTAAGCCCGGAAAATACGATTTTGTATTAATGGACATTGGCTTTGAGGACAATTCCGGGTACGTGATTGCTAAAAATCTGCGCAAAATTGAAGAAGGCACTAATTACCACGTGCCTATCATCGCGCTGACGGGCTTTGATGCGGAAATTGTCCGTGAAGACTGCCTCTACTATTCGATGGAAGGCGCCATCACGAAGCCGCTCAGCGCGCTGCAGGCAAAGCAAATCATCGGCCATTATGTCTATAACCGCGAAAACCTTATTGAAGGGTTAAAAAATTAGGGCGCAGTGTTTGCGCCCTGATGTGGCGCTTAAAATTTCCTGATTACCGAAAACCAAATTGCACTAGTGCAGCTTTTGACCATTTGGAACTGGTGGATTTACTCCGGCAAGGCACACATGCCCCTCTGCATCACTAAAGCCTACCAGTAGAAACTGGGAAACAAAGCCGGCGATGTTTTTCTCTCCAAGATTCACGCAGCCCATTATCTGGCGACCAACCAGTGACTCAGGTGTATAGTGATGTGTTACCTGTGCTGAAGTCTGCAAAATACCGATGACTTCTCCGAAATCCGCCCAGATTTTATAAGCGGGTTTTCGCGCCCGCTCAAAACGTTCTGCACGCACTATGGTGCCAGAACGCAAATCAACCTGCTCAAAGACATCATATCCGATAACCATACAGCCTCCAAAAACGCACTCATACCGCGCAAAGCGATTGCATTTACACGTACCTGTCATTACTATCAGGCGCATTGTAACCGACTGGATTATGAATGAAAACGCTGATTGTCATTCCCGCGCGCTTTGGTTCAACCCGACTGCCAGGCAAGCCGCTCGTGATGATTGGCGGCCAAAGCATGCTGTCTCGGGTCGTGCAACTTTGCCAGGAAGCGGCAAGCGGGCTTAAGGATGTCTCAATAGTTGTGGCAACCGATGACAGGCGCATCGGTGAGCATTGCGACCTTCTTGGCGTGGAATGGCAAATGACCGCCAAAGAGGCCCGAAGCGGCACGGACCGGGTCGCTGAGGTGGTCAGAAGTCGCGCCGACTCCGATGATTTTATCCTGAATATGCAGGGAGACGCCCCCCTGACGCCGCCTGATTTTCTGCGTGCAATGATGGATACGTTTGCCGAACATCCGACCGATGCCGTCACGCCCGTGGTACAGCTAAGCTGGGATGAGCTGGATACCCTGCGCGAAAATAAGCGCACCACCCCTTTTAGCGGTACGACTGCGGTATTTGATGTAACCGGGCGCGCCTTATGGTTCAGCAAAACGATAATTCCCGCCATCCGCGAGGAAGCGGCGCTGCGGGAGGCATCGTCCATGAGTCCTGTGTTTCGGCATATTGGTCTTTATGGCTTTGCACGAAAGACGCTCCTTGAGTATGTGAATCTGCCCGAAAGCCCCTATGAAAAGCTGGAGGGGCTTGAACAGCTTCGCCTGCTTGAAAACTGTTATACGCTGCGCTGCGTCCCGGTTGATTATAAGGGACGCCCCGGCATGTCAGGCGTTGACAGCCCGGATGATGTACAACGCGCACAAGCGCTTTTACAATCCGCCTCCGTTCGCAAAGAGAATTCCTGATGCATACTCGACTGTTAATTGCCCGGCATGGCAATACCTTTAACAAGGGCGAGGTGGTGCGCCGCGTTGGCAGCACCGACTTACCGCTGACAGAAGAGGGACTTTTACAGGGTGCGCGACTGGGGCTGTACCTCAAAACACATAACCTGATACCGGATGCCATCTTCACATCAGAACGCCTGCGCACCCGCCAGACCGCCATGGAAGCGCAAAAAATCATGCAGACTAACTGCCCCTTACAGACGCTCTCCATCTTTAATGAAATCGACTACGGCCCTGATGAAAACCAGCCGGAGGAGCGCGTTTTAGAGCGTATCGGCCGTGATGCGCTTGATGCCTGGGAGGCATCCGCCACAGCTCCACCCGGATGGCATGTCGAGCCGGAACGCATAATCAATGACTGGAAAGATTTTGCACAAAAAATGACTGAAACCCATACGGGGAAAACCGTTCTTGTCGTAACGAGCAATGGCATTGCCCGTTTTGCTCCGTGGCTCACTGACGATTTTGAATCGTTTTCCCATAAATTCGGTATTAAGGTTGCCACAGGTGCTTTGTGCATTTTTCAACATCAACCTCCGGGCAACCTATGGCAGTGCCTTTCCTGGAATCTAAAGCCATGAAAAATCATTAAGGATAGTCGGCTCGAGCGGTTTGCGGCATACTGTAGAAGTCACTGCTGACACTACGAATCAGGGAATGAACATGGGGCATGGATTACCGCTGATTACCACACTGGCCAGCGCACTTGGGCTTGCCCTGGTGATGGGGCTTATAGCGGTGCGCCTGAAACTGCCAACGCTTGTTGGCTATCTGCTGGCAGGCGTCATTCTCGGGCCTTTTACACCGGGTTTTGTAGCCAACGCTGAAATAGCGGCTGAACTCGCGGAAATTGGCGTCATGCTGCTGATGTTCGGTGTTGGTCTGCACTTTTCACTGGACGAGCTCCTTGAAACCCGCAAAATCGCGTTACCTGGCGCAATCTTACAGATTCTCGTTGCAACCTGCCTTGGAACACTGCTTGCCATGCTGTGGGGCTGGCCGCTCAGCAACGCGCTGGTGCTTGGGCTTGCGCTTTCGGTTGCGAGTACGGTCGTGCTTATTCGTGCCATGGAAGCGGAGGGACTCTTCGGCACCATGAACGCCCGTATTGCCGTTGGCTGGTTGATTATCGAAGACATCGCCATGGTGCTGGCACTGGTCTTCCTGCCGTTTCTCGCGCATTGGTTTCATGGCGAGGTTAGTGCCAACGGCCAAAGCCTCTGGGCCGTATTGGGAATAACCCTGCTTAAAGTATCCGCCTTCATTGCATTTATGCTGCTTGTCGGACGCTGGGCGCTTCCAAAACTGCTTGCCCTTGTCATCCGCACTGGTTCGAATGAACTCTTTACGCTCTGCATCATCACGGCAGCCGTCAGCATCGCTTTTGGCGCATCCCGCCTCTTTGGCATTTCCTTTGCGCTTGGCGCGTTCTTCTCAGGCATGATTATCCGTGAATCGGAATTCAGCCGCCGCGCTGCGGAAGAAACGCTCCCTTTCAGAGAAGCCTTTGCCGTCTTGTTTTTCGTCTCTGTCGGCATGCTTTTTAACCCCTGGATTTTCACCGAACACCCGCTGCGCGTCCTTGCGGTAACCGGCATTATCGTCATCGGCAAATCGATTGCCGCCACCCTTCTGGTTCTTGCTTTCCGCTACCCGCTGAGCACCGCCCTCACCATCTCGGTAAGCCTTGCACAGATTGGCGAATTCTCCTTTATTCTCGCAGCCCATGGCGTACAGTTAAATCTTTTGCCATTAGAAGGCCAGGAGTTGATTCTTGCCGGCGCCTTGATTTCAATTGCTATCAATCCGTTACTGTTCAGACTTATACGTTCTTCAAAAAAAGAGTAGCTTTCTCCGTCCAAAAGCCGCGATAATCCAGCCGTGTTTTTTTGGAGATAATCATGATCTCGACATGCGAACAGCCCTCATCCTCACAGCCTCAGCCGGTTGACTGTGCCATACTTTCCGCAATGACCGAAGAACTGGCAGTTTTAAAGGATAATTTAAAAACGCTGAAACGGGAAAGTTTTACGATTGGCGCGCTTTCTTTTGAGATTTTTGAGCTTGAGGGTTATCGGATATTACTGACACCGACGGGCGTGGGTACGGGATTTGCCACGATTATCACGACACTCGTGCATGCACATTTCAATCCACAATGCATGCTTTTCATGGGTACTGCTGGCGCCATTGAAAATGGGCTTGGCATTCGTGACATTATCCTTGTTGAATCGGCTTTTGAAGCCGAAGCGCAGGGCATGTTTACAGCACTTGCAAATACACCTTTTGAAAGCTGCCTCACACATCCCTTAACGGAGCAAAAAATTCTGCCGGTTTATTCTGCCCACAGGGATTTACTGGCCATCGCCGCAACCCTTAGCGCACCTGTCCATCGAGGGACGGTCGTCACGTCTAATGTCTTCCCGGCGCCCAAAGGCACTTTTCCTGCGCTGCGTGCATCCGGCGCACTCGCCATTGACATGGAAACCTCCGCATTTTACCAGGCGACCACTTTCCTGCAAATCCCGAGCCTTGCTATCCGTGTTGTAAGTAATAAACTCGATAACGAAGGCAATGACAAGGATATCGGTTCATCTGATATTCCGGGGAGCGTTCAGGTGGCGAGCGATTATGTCATGCAGCTTTTAAAAGCACTCCTGCAGCAGAAAAAGAGCGAGGCAGCGATACCCGCAAGCGAGAGCGCGTTAAGAATACTCACGTCTTAACGCGGCTTCAAGTGTAGGGTACTTAAAGCTAAAGCCCGCCTCGAGCAAACGTTTAGGCAGCACGCTCTGGCCTTTTAACAGCAGGTATTCACCCATCTCACCTAAAAGCGCTCTGATGAAAAAGGACGGTGTTTTCAACAGAAGCGGGCGCTTTAAAACCGCTGCAAAGGTTTTAGCGAATTCCTTTTGCGTGACGGGATTGGGCGATGTGAGGTTAAAAGGCCCGCTTGCTTCGGGATGCTCAAGAATAAAGCGCACGGCATTCACCACATCCTCGTGATGAATCCATGAAAGGCTCTGCTCCCCGCTTCCTAAAATGCTTCCAAGGCAGGCCTTATAGGGAAGCTCCAGTTTTTTGAGCATGCCCTTGCCCTTTTTTAATACCACCCCAAAACGCAGTGTTGTAACCGACATTCCGGCATCCGCTGCCGGCTTCAGCGCGTCCTGCCAGGCAAGTCCAATCTGCTTTAAAAAATCAGGCGAGCTGTCTGTCTGGACCGGAGAATTTTCATCAAATGAAACGGTGCTTTTATCCTCCGCACCGTAAATGCCTATGGCATTGGCACATAAAAACCGCGGAGTCGCCTTTTGGGCATTCAACCATGCAATGAGCCGCTGATTGGTCATGGTGCGTGAGGCAATCAATTCGTCTTTTACTGTCGCACTCCATCTTCTTGCACCAATGTTGGAACCACAGAGGTTGATAACGGCGTCATAGGGCAATGCATCATGCCCCGAGAGCGCGTCCCACGTAAGTGCCCGGACGCTTTGCGAAAAATGCTGCTGCAATCGTACCTGTGAGCGTCCCAGTACCGTCAACTGATGGTCTTTTGCAAGTGCATTCGTTAATTCTGTGCCGATAAAGCCGGAAGCGCCGGCAATTAACAGGTTCATCATGTGCTCTTCTGTATGAGTAGTACCATGAGTTTAGTGAACCTCGTTCTGTTGAATCAAGGGATTGTGAAAAACTTATCTCGTCATGGCGTTCCAATCCATCCTATACTGACAATATTCAATACCCGCAGGGACTAGTGATGGATATACAGTTTTTAGGAGCAACGCAAACCGTAACGGGATCAAAGTATCTGGTAAAGACTGAAAAAACGAGTGTGCTCGTTGACTGCGGGCTTTTTCAAGGCTTTAAAGAGCTTCGTCTGCGAAACTGGAATCCCCTGCCCATCCGTCCTGCAGACATTGAGTACGTGCTCCTGACCCATGCACACATCGACCACAGCGGCTATCTTCCCCTGCTGGTTAAGAACGGGTTTCATGGAAAAATCATCTGCACCAGTGCGACTTATGATTTATGCCGGATTTTGTTGCCTGACAGCGGCCATCTCCAGGAAGAAGAAGCGTTTTATGCCAATAAAAAGGGCTACTCGAAGCACCACCCCGCCCTGCCGCTTTATACCCGTGAGGAAGCCGAGAAATGTCTTGATTATTTTCATCCGCAGGAATGGCACACCCCATTCAAAATTCACGATAATTTTCATGCGTCTTTTCGTTATGCCGGACATATTCTTGGCGCCTCCTCGATTCTGCTGGAGCACCACGACAGCACCCTGCTGTTTTCAGGAGATATCGGGCGCATGCACGACCCGGTTATGAATCCGCCAGAGCCGCCATTTGAAGCCAGTTATCTCGTAATTGAATCCACCTATGGCAACCGCCTGCATGATTCAGAAGACCCCGAAACACAGCTGGGAGATATCATCAACCGCACAGTCAGGCGGCATGGTACCGTCTTAATTCCGGCCTTTGCCGTTGGCCGTACCCAGTCCCTGCTGTTTTATATTCAACAGTTAAAGGCTAAAAAACGCATCCCTGATATACCGGTTTTTGTGGACAGCCCAATGGCCACTAATGCCACCGAAATTTTTGCACGCCACCCGCGCGAAACGCGCTTAAACCCTGAACAATCGAGGGAAGTATGCGGCGTGGCTCAATATATTCGCTCAGTTGAAGAATCCATTGCACTGAACCAGAAAAAAGAACCCATGATTTTAATTTCCGCGAGCGGCATGGCCACCGGCGGACGTGTTATTCATCACATACGCAATCTGGCACCCAATCATAGAAACACCATTGTTTTCAGCGGCTTTCAAGCGGGCGGTACGCGTGGCGACAGGCTGGTTCGTGGCGAAAAAGAAGTGAAAATGTTTGGTCAGATGGTTCCTATTCGCGCTGAAGTCGTCCAGATGAAAAATGCATCTGCGCATATGGATCAGACGGAATTACTCCTGTGGCTGAGTCAGTTAAAAAAATCGCCTGAAACTATTTTTATCACTCATGGTGAAAAAGAATCCGCAGAAGCGCTTAAATCTAAAATCGAACAGCAGTTTCGCTGTAAATGCGTCATTCCCAATTATGAAGACAAGGAAACGTTAACCTGAGGGATTTTGTCAAAGCACCAGGGAGCGCCCTAAACCGCGCTTTGTTCTTCAAGGCCTCTGAGAAATTCGGCACTGTCTTTCTCGATGGCGTATTTTTTTTCCGCACTCATTTTGTCATAGGTTTTATACATGGCACTTAAGCGCTGATTAAACTGCAGTTTCTCACGGTTTCGTGACAAAAAATTCCAGTAAAGATAATTAAATGGACACGCACTCGAGCCGGTTTTTTCAAGCACGTTATAATGACAGTGTTTGCAGTAATCTGACATTTTATGGATATAACTGCCACCTGCGGCATACGGCTTACTGGCAAGATAGCCACCGTCAGCGAATAGAATCATGCCAGACACATTCGGCAGCTCCACCCACTCATAAGCATCAGCATACACTATCAGAAACCACGCATTGACCTGTGCCGGATCAATACCTGCAAGAAGCGCAAAATTGCCAAGCACCATCAGGCGCTGAATATGATGCGCATAGGCATTTTTCTGCGTCTCAGAAACACATTGCGCGAGGCAGTTCATCTTTGTATCTGCTGACCAGTAAAAATCAGGTAGATTGCGGGTGGCCGCAAAAAAATTCATCTCTCGATAGTGTGGCATTTTCAGCCAGTAAATGCCCCGAACATATTCGCGCCAGCCCATGATTTGACGAATAAACCCTTCAACTGCATTCAATGGCGCCCTGCCCTGAAAATACGCCTCCTGTACAGCACTGATGCATTCAAGCGGCAACAGCAGCCCGCAATTCAAATAAAAACTGATGTGAGCGTGGTACATCCATGGCTCGCCTTCCAGCATCGCATCCTGATAATCGCCAAAATGCACGAGCCTTTGCTCGATAAACACTTCCAGAACCTTCAACGCCTGTTCGCGCGTAACCGCAAAATAAAAGGGTCTCAGATGGCCAAAATGGTCTGAAAACCGGGCCTCTACCATTGCCATGACTTCTTCGGTGATGGCATCTGGTTCCAGAACATATGGCTTTGGAATCGCAAGTCGTTTGGAGGGCGGTTTTCGGTTTTCTGCATCATAATTCCATTGTCCGCCAATGGGCTTGTCACCCTCCATGAGAATGGAATATTTCCTGCGCATTTCCCGATAAAAATACTCCATGCGAAGTTGTTTACGGTCTTTTGCCCAGTCTGAAAATTCTTCAAGCGTACACAAAAAACTGTCATCAGGTCGTATATCAACGGGAATGCCGAAAGCGGCCTCCCACTGCATCATATCCTCAAGCACTCGGAATTCGCCGGGATGAGTGACCACAATGCGTGTAATCGTGTGACGCTTGAGTGCACGCTGAACCTCGGCTCTGAATGAACCCGCGTTATCCAGGTCATCAAGCCGCGTGTATTCGACCTGATATCCCTTAAGGCTCAGAGCGTGTGCAAAATGGCGCATCGCGGAAAAGAGAAAGGCAATCTTTTTTTGATGGTGCCTGACGTACGTAGCCTCTTCCATGACTTCACACATCAAGACCAAATCTTTTTCAGGATTAAAGTCCTTCAGGCTCGAAATCGATTCAGACAGTTGATTGCCAAGAACAAGGTGCAAACGTTTCATGCGCCGCCTTTTACATTCAGCATCCAGATGACCATGTTCAGATATGTCGCGAACAGAAGCCATAAAAAATAGGGAATCAAGACCAGATACAGTCTGCTCTCACGCGCCTTCAAGCGTAAAATGAGCCAGGCATTCAGGACAAGCATCACTGTCAGCAGGATGACTCCCAGGCCTGTCAGATGCAGATGAAAAAAAATCGGCGTCCACGCCCAGTTCAAAAGCATCTGTATCCAGAAGAGCGCATACTCTGGCCGATAGTGTTTTTGCTGCGATAACCACCAGCCTGTTCCGGCAAGAAGCAGGTATAAGAGCGTCCAGACAATGGAAAAAACAAAGCCCGGAGGGGTGAGCGATGATTTTGCGAGAGGCGCATACCATGAGGTAATGTTTGCCTGTGTTAAAAGGCCCGACAAAAAGCCCGCACACTGAAATAACGCTATCCACAAGAGCAGTGAAATCCATTTTCTGGCAGGCATGTTGTACCCTCTTTCTAGTGATGCATCAAGCTCGCGGGGTCCGATGATGATGCCGGCGAGGACTCGAGCGCTTTCAATTCCTGTTCAAGCAGACTCATCATGCTGCATTGCGAACCTTTAGCGGGTATGGTACCAGCATAATCAAGGGCTGTCTTTCCGAATTTATCGGCAATCAAAGGACTTGCGCCGGCCCGCACAAGCATCCTGAGTACATCCAGGTGCTGATTGATAACCGCCCAATGCAGTGCCGTGCGGTAACTGTGGGTCGTATCCTGATGATTAATAATTCCCGGACAATGCAGAAGAATGATGCGCGCTTCGAGACCATATCCCAAAGCCGCTGCCCGGCGCAGCGCCTGACTGGCCGTCGGGGGAGCAGTGTCGCCAATTCGTCTCAAACGTTCACAAGCCACGCGGTACTGTCTTTCTGAAACGAGCGCCGAGGGCCTGTCAAAAAAACCGAGCAAACGCGCTCCCAAACGGCCATTTGCTGCGGCAAAGGTTTTTTGATGCACCTTCTGCAGGTTGTCAACAAGAGTGGCGTCCCGTAAATCCCGATGCATTGCGTCATATTCAGCGCTTTCCAGCGGTTTAGGAGCAAAGAGACGTGAGGAAAACGCAAAAAGCCGTTCGCGCATTTCCGGCGCAGCATCAATAGACTGTTCGCGTACCGCCGTCAGCCACGAGGCTGAAAAATGCCTGTTTTTATATAAATACTGATAATACGGCAGCTTCCCTGAAGCTATCGCTTCAAGGGTGCTGCTAACACCGGTTACGCCAACGAGAGTCGATGGACAGGAAGCCATCAAATGACGAAAGTCGTTGTTGTTTAAGGCATGATAAAACGTAAAGACCGTGAATGTTGGGCTTAGTGTTTTGAATCTCTCAACCAGGTCATCGGTTACAGGGGGCATATACTCATCAAAATTTCCAATCAGAATCTGTAAGGGCTGCGAGGAGAGCGAGATATATTGACTGTATGCAAATAATGTCTCAGTAATGCCTTCATCTTTAAAGTAACACACCCCCCATGGCTGCTCGGGTTTTACGGAGGGTGTGAGTGCCTGAGATGGCATGGTTGCAATATGAGGCAATCCCCATTGCGCCTCCATAAAACCTGCCGTACTGACGCTCACTGAATCATCATCGAAATAGGGGTATACATGCATCTGGCTTGCTGCCAGAAAATGTACTACGTCCTCACTGATTTTCTTAATGTCTTCGAAAAAATACTGGTTGGAGTTACGCACAATCGCCATCCGGGTTTCGGGCATCACAACCCGTCTGATAAGTTCTCCAGAGGCTAATTTACAGGGATTGGCCTGGATAAACCCAATCACCGGCTCACCACGGGGGTCAAACGTATCCAGCGCGCAGATTTCAATTCTCACGCCTTCAATATCAACCACACCTTCTTCTGGCGAAGCGTATAAGGAGACATAATTAGGCATTCCCTCCCGGGAGCTCGTTAATATCAGGCGAACATCCGGATAATTTTGCCACACCATTACAGCGAGATCGCGCGCTATCTGACCTGCAAAAGCAAAATCTCCTTTAGCCGACGGGGCCGTACAATCTGCAAAAACAAGAATTACACCCGACATTGATTACTCTGACAAAATAAACGAAGCGCTCACTCTATCATGCCTGGCTTAAGCGCAAATTAAGTGTTGTCACTCTTCTAAGGCTCTGTAGCAAGATAAAGCGGCTGACGCATACCCTCTTCAGCCGCTCTATCTGCAGGTATTAAACTTAAACCATTATCTAACAGGTGTAGCTTTCAGGATTTTTGACCCTGAGCCATCGAGCTGTCCGAGTGCGTTAATATAAAGCGTTTGTGAACGCAGCACGCCGTTAATGACTGATGCAGGTGCCTGAAGCTCTGGATTGTTGATTAAAGGTTGAAAATTTAATCCTCCAGGAGCATCGAGGTTTGCAGATAACAGCTGTTGACCATTAGAAGGCTGCACAAAGGGTGCCGGGCAAAAGCCAGGAATATTCTGCTGGCAACCTACAAATTTGGAAAATCCGATAAACCCGGACAAGGTGTTTGCAACAACGAGCTTTCTGCCATGAACATTGAAGAGATCGTCCACAATCTGAATAGCTTCGAGCTGTCTGTCTTCTGCAGAAAGGTTAAGCGATACACTCTGTTTACCGGCAGAACCGTTCAGCTTGACGGGAACGGCAATGACGCTGCCAGTGTCAAAGTTGGTTGCATATAACACATTTTTCAGCTTGTCATAGTCAAGCCCGACCACCCCAAAGCCCCTGCCGCTTAATGGTGAACCGAGCAAAATATCTATCGGATTACCAGCAAGAAAGTTCGGGGAGCTTCCAGCATCGGTTCCAGCCCATAACGCGCCGTTCTTGCTGAAAAGGTTAATTTTCCAGACATTCCCCATTTGCGCATCAGCGAGATACAGGTTACCGAAACCATCGAGCGTCACCCCATCAACAAATCGCAGCACCGGGTTCGTGGTCTGGCCAATCGCCGGAAATAACTTTTTACAGGTATTGCTGGAATCGAGCGCACAATGACCACCGCCGGCAGGAACAACCCATACCCCGTTCATGTCCGTTGGATTTTGCGTTGTGTCAACGGATCTGAAGGAGACATACATGTTCGCAAGAGCATCCATGGTAACCCGAAAAGCCACATTGTTATTATCAATGGCTGCCGGGTCATCACTACCGATATCAAGGGTTGCATACAGTGAGGTCTTGCCCGCAGGAGTAATTTTAAAAATCTGACCTTTAGGCACAACCATGGTGACATAGATGTTACCCAGAATGTCACGGGTAGAACCGGCAACGTTACAGGTATGATTTCCGTTAGATACAGGGCAATTTGCTCTGGCAAATTCACTGTTTGTAGACATGTCCACCAGTGTTGAAAGGTTATAAAGCGGAGTGGTACTGTTTGCCTGGCTGAAAGAAGAACACACAGCTAACGCTGTAAACATCATGCTTTTTAATATTTTCATGATTCATCCCTGTTATCGAAGTGGTAAATCTTAATGTTTTCAATAAAATACAGAACAAGGCATTGAAACACCAAGAGATGTGTTGAGTGCATAAACGACGGCATATTCTCATGCACATGAATCAGAATAGACGAACACAGAAGCAGTTGCAAAGTAAGAAATAGATAAAAAATGCACCAAAAGAACGAATTCACTACAGAATCAGGCATTTCCTCTTGTCCACGGGACTTTATCGCTGACTCAAATCAACCCTGGCCAAGGGAGGAAGCACAATAAGCATGCCGATGGTTTTAAGAAGTTCCTGCGAATTAAGTTTTGCCATGCAGCAGCAGTACTATTAACGCTCATTCTTAACTTTTGCCAATAACTTCAGTTCTCGTTTCGCATCCAGCAAAACTTCTTTTTGTTCTTGAGGCAAGTGGCAACCCGCGCGGTTAATATAAAAATTTAGCATGGACATGGCAGACTGATACACAGAGCCTTTACGCTCGCTACTTTTAAGTGCCGAATCCCATAAGGCGGCTGCAATTTTTTTAGGGCAACTCCAGGTAAACAGTCCTTTTTCAATATCCAGCGAGTGACTGGTTTCCGTCACTTTTTTTGACCAGTGTTCAGGTTCCATGGTTTTTTCCCTTATAACGGCTCTACCCCAATTAAAGGAGCACTTTCCAAAAAAATAAAGTCATTCCCCCATAATTGGGAAATACCAAAAACATTTGGCTCATGGAAAGAAGAGTATCTCAATGAGTAAAACGAAACTGCGTAACGCGCAATACTCCATCAATCAATGCCTGAACGAGCTAAAGGGCTATTCGTATGCCAGCCTGGCCGACATGTTCCATATGCTTAATCGTTGCATCAACTTGGTTTTCAGGTTACTCACATTAATGGCCTAAAACCCAAACATGTTCACGTATTGGTAGAGTATTGGAAAAAACAGGACAAAAATCCGGCCACCATCAAAAATTACATGTCGAAACTTCGAAAAATCGCTGTCTTTCTGGATAAACCTCAGCTGGTGAAACCAGATAACGATGCTTATCAAATTGCCAGGCGAAGTTACATCCCGACTCAAAATAAAGCCGTTTATCACATCGAGTTATCCAAATGTACCGATCCCATGATCAGCTTGTCGCTTGAAGCACAGGCCTTGTTGGGATTGCGCCGAGAGGAATCAATGAAACTTGTGCTCAGCGAGGCATAGGCTGGTGACAGTTTGAAAATCAAACCAAGCTGGACAAAGGTTGGATTGGCCGCAAGATTCAGCTCACCAATGATTAGCAACGCCGATGGTTAGAAAAAGCCTGTGGTCAGGTGTCTGCCAATCAATCCTTGATTCCCAAAAACAGAACCTACAAACAGCATCTGAGGCGTTATCAAGTGCAAACGAAACAGATGGGTTTTAGTAAATGCCATGGATTACGTCATGCTTATGTGCAACGGCGATACCATGAGCTTACACGTCAATTTGATTCGCTGGGAAAAGGATGGGTTTCCCCTCTTGCCGGGGGCACACCCAAAAAGTTATTGATTAATGCTGAACGAGTAATAGATCGCAAGTCTCGCTAGATAATCAGTTGCGAACTGGGGCACTCAAGGTTGGCCATCACATCAATATATTGTGGTTAATAAGTGATTTTTTTCACATATAATAAACTGAAAATATGAAAGCCATGATTTTGAGTTTCATTTATTTTCGTGTGTTATCACATATCTAACGACGTTGTTTTCCGTTGAGACTCAAATAATGCAAAATTATCACGCGGCAAGGACAAGGCTCGTTCCATTGGTAGTCTCAATGCGGTAAAACACATATCAAAAGCATGGTTAAAACACTTTGGAACCGATATTTGAATTGTTAAATTAATTTGAATTTTTTCATGTTGTTCGCAATTTTCCTCTTGACCAAAGAAAGTTGCCTGCGTTTTTGATACCGCAGGTATTTCAATATCAGATGACAGATAACCGATGGATCTCATAGCAACGCTATACGGATCTATATCGTTATTATTGATGTAATTCGCCAGTTCATCACGTTCAGTATTTTCAATACCTTGTATCGTTACTAAACCGACAAGCCCGGGCACCAAACTGAGAAGTGAGCCAGGAACGTTAGCATCCGAAAAAATGATTTTTAGTATTTGAATGATATTTGTACTAACATATTTTTGAAGACTGTAATCGGATAAGCGGTATATAGGTACTTCTACTGCTTGCATTTTTTCTTTCAAATCTTCGATATTGGCAGCCACAATCTTCTCCTTTAATTGTTGATGCAGCTTAGATAGGTCCGGGGCACTGGAACAAAATTCAGGGAAAATAAGAGCTATTCCCATCTTGTTAGTCTAATCACCTTGCTCTCAGAATGGCTTATCCACAAGTCCATAGGCCAGGAGAGCTTTCATTGTCTCGGATAGGCCTGTTGACCCTGTGGGTAAGCCATGACACACGGAGCTCATGTTTTTTTACGGTGTTGAAAATACATGTCCGCTGGTGTGAAATATCTGAAGGACTGGTGCGGTCTTCGGTGGTTATAATAATCAAAGTATTCACATAATGCCAGCTCAACTTCTTCAATTGACTCAAAAGAATATCGATAGAGTTTTTCTTGTTTAACACTACGCCATAAACGCTCTATAAAAATATTATCAAGGTAGCGACCTCGCCCATCCATACTGATGGAGATCCTGTGGGTTTTTAGCGTGTTTATCCAGTCACTTGAGGTGAATTGTGACCCTTGATCAGTGTTGAAGATTTCACATCGTCCTTTCAGCAAAGCATTTCTAAGTGCTTCTACACAGAATTCAGCCTCAAGCGTTGGTGAAACGGCCCATTGAACCACATAGCGGCTATACCAATCCATAATGGCGAGCAAATAGACGTGACCGCCTTTCATCCTGACGTATGTGATATCCGCCGCCCATACTTGATCGGGTTTTGTGATATCGATATCTCGCAATAAATAGGGGTACACGGTGTGCTCTTTATTGGGTACGCTTGTATTTGGCTTTGGGTAGACGGTTTCTAACCCCATGACCTCCATGAGTCTCTTGATACGACGTCTACCAACAGTATAACCAACCTCTTTTGATAGCCATTGTGCGCGCTTAATTTTGCCTTCACAGGGATATTGGAGATAATGCTCGTCAAGCAGCGTCATTAATCGCTCATCTTCTGCTGATATGGAAGACGCCTTGTAATAGTAACTGGAAACGCTCAATCCGAGTAGCATGCACTGCTCTCGGATCGTTATTTCAGCGCTGCTATCGATGAGTCTGCGTTTTTCATCCAGGCTCAGATGGAAATTTTTTTTTTAACCAGGACAATTGTGCCTGGAGCCGACCAATTTCCTCATATAAGGCATCGATAAGTTCTGTTTGTGTTTTTTTATCTTTGTCGCGAGTGTTGGAAAACACGTCAGATATCGCTTGCAATGCCGTTTGCTTCCAGGCTTTAATTTGGGTAGCATGCACGCCGTACTCGCTGGTTAACTGGGCCTGGGTCAATTTCCCCTCAATGGCAGCAAGTGCAATCTTTGATTTTTTTGATGCAGTGTAATAATTTACGCCGTGTGCAACTTTTAATGGATAAGAGAGTGGATGCTTGAAAGGCACAGCATAATTTTGTAAGTTCTTGATTTTCCGACGATCCAGGACTACAAGGAGTATGCTGTGCCGGTTGAGGATTTTATCATTAGTACTTTTTGTTTGATAGATTCCCTTTACAAAAAGGCCGTTATCACAAAGTTGAGAACCCGAGGCTTTGCACCCAGGCTCTCCGATCCCGAGGTGATCACGATAGAGCTGGTTGGCGAGTTTCTCGGGCTTGATACCGATAAGGCAATTTGGTCATATTTCAAGCGACACTGGCAGAATTGGTTTCCCGGGCTTGGAGACAGGACGAGCTTCGCCAGGCAATCAGCCAAGTTGTGGGCCGTTAAGCAAAGCATTCAAAAATTGCTGGCCGGGAAACTGGGTACCTTCAATGACTCACTCCATATGTCTGACGGATTTCCTTTGCCAATTTGTCACTTCAGGCGCGCTAACTTTTCCCGGTTGTTCTCAGAGGCCGCCGCTTATGGCTACTGCGCCTCAAAAAATGAGCGCTATTATGGGTTCAAGGGCAATCTGTTGATTGACTCACAAGGCGTCATTACCGCCATAACCGTCACACAGGCAAACATTGATGAACGAGAGTCCGTCTGGGATAATCTCGACAACGTACAGGGCATGATTATTGCTGATAAGGGATTGATAGGCCAAGATTTTCAGGAACAAATCCGACAACATACGAATGTTACCCTGCAAACGCCTCTGCGCTCCAATATGACAGACCCACGCGGCTCAGATTTTAGCAAGTGGCTCGTATCTACCCGCAGATTGGTTGAAACGGTGATTGGGCAACTGACAGAGCGCTTTCATATTCAAAAAGTCAGGGCTCGCGACCTCTGGCACCTGACCAGCAGAATCGGACGAAAAACCTTGGCGCATACAATTGGATGCTTTCTTAATCACAAGCGAGGGGCAAAATTAACCCAGTTTGATGGACTTGTCGCCCCGTTGTAAGTTGCACACGGCGTTAATTTCGCTTTTTGGTCATCCTATTCTCCTCTTATAATAGAAGAATAGCTCTTAAAAATACCTTTTTTTCGTCCAAAAATCCGCGCCTATATCAGATTTCGCCTGGCACTTGTTTAAAGAATGCTATGGCAATGCAATACCGGATAATTTGATGTGCTATTTTGATTGTGAGGCCTTTGCCCGGGATCTGTTTATCAATGATTATTGTTCGGTGGATGTGGATGGACGGACTTGTGTGTTTTCCAGGTACTAAGCCTATGATTCAGAGGCTTTTTTATCTGCTATGTTGCAGTGTTCTGGTTATAGAGCTATTTTAATAAATTGGAATTATGGCGCTATCTTCCCGTAAAAAGTCAACCCTAATAGGGTCGATATCAGGATTGAGGTTAGGGGCTAAAGTATCTAAAAGATTTTTGTCATGACTTATAATACAAGAGCAATATGATGCTCCTATTAATTGCAGGCTATCGGTGAATCTATCTTCTCTGGGTTTGGTATGGTTTTTAATGATTAAGTAATTCAGATAAAATTGCGAATAAAGGCTAGTTCGTAATGCCCTGTATGAATTTAATTTTTTGAGAAGATTATTGGCTTGGTCTTGCGGCAATTGTATTCCAGTTAGCTCTTTTAACCATATTTGCAATATAGAGATATTGCTTACAATTTCTTTAAGGCAGTGTTGCAAATAATCAGAAAATACTAAACCGCGATTTTGTTTAACCTGATTTGGACTCCATAACTTTTCTCTACAGTCATCCCAAAAAAACTGTCTTCCAGCCATGAACTCTTCATGTATAGTGCTAAAAATACCTGATGAAAAATCTTTGAGCCGTTGGGTTAAAACCTCTTTTGAATAATATTCCAATAACCCCGCAATTGGAGAGCCATGAAGGAAGCTGTCTAATTCATTGGCATAAAGCCTCTCCCTTTGGCAACTATACATCGGATTTAACCGATATAGCCAGCTAAATAGTTTTGCTCCCGTATCAGGCTTGCTTGTAGTAAAAGTCCGGCCTAATTCGTAAATCGTATCCATACCTACTACAGGAATAAGGTTATTGGCTGCCAAACTTTGATTGCATATTCCCGGCTCTATGTTATTTTCATAAAGCCAGTTGATGGCTGATGTTTCTATAAATGCAGTTTTCAATCTACTCTCTCCATGAAAGCCAGTTCACTGCACTTTTAGAAACAGGTACCAAAATTGGTACCAAGATTAGATTTTTATTTATTTATATGGAGATTTTCTTGTTAACTATATGATTTTAAGAGGATTTAATTGGTCGGGACGGTAGGATTTGAACCTACGACCACTAGCACCCCATTCTAATAAATGCCCTTATCAATCACTATCATTTAATATCAATCATCAACTGTAACTCATTGTAATTGAATAAAATAATGCTGATGCTATACTTCAATTGTTATCAAATAATTTCATAAGAGAACATGCGAAAGTACACCTGATAGTACACCTGGTTGGGAGCAAATGGCAATGGAACGATACTTTACTGATGCTTATATCAAAGCCTTGAAAACAAAGTCTGTGCGTTATGAAGAGTTCAGGGATGGGGGATTTGGTATCCGCGTTACGCCCAAGGGATTAAAGACTTGGCTGTACCGATACAGGATAGATGGTCAGCGTTATTTTATCACTTTGGGCCATTACCCGGCTGTTAGCCTGTCTGCTGCCAAAAAGCAATTTATCGAATTGAGTGACATGCGCAAGGAAGGGATTAATCCGCAAGATCACCTGCATGAAAAAAAGCTACAGGAACATAATACTGTAAAAAATTTGGTCTTGAACTGGTATTCCAATTACATAGAAAAACATCGGGCACAGCCTCAGCAAATCAGGCAACAGATTGATGCCGATATCATTCCTCTGTTGGGTGATCGGGAAATTGAAACACTGAAAACACGCGATATCACCCATGCGCTGGATAAAATTGTCAAACGCGGCTCACCGGTTCATGCCAATAAAGTTTTATCGACTTTAAAACAAGCGTTTAACTATGCTGTGAGTCGGGGAGAAATGGCTGTAAACCCTGCCGCCAATATACGTGCAAGAGACATTGGTGGGCTTGAAAAACCGCGCGACCGTTACCTGAGCCTGAATGAGATTAAACAATTATGGTTGTTTTTGGATAGCAATCAAAGTGCCATTTCATTACCCATAAAAATCGCCCTGAAAATATTATTGCTTACCGGGGTTCGTTTTGGCGAATTGCACGCAGCCAAATGGTGTGAATTTGATTTTGGCAATTCGTTATGGACAATTCCGGCGCACAACACCAAAACCGGTATTATCATGCGTGTTCACCTGACGGATCTGGTTAAATCCTTGCTTAAAGAGCTGCAAAGTTGCAGCGAAGGCGAATTTGTCATAAGTGGTGCCGACGGCATAAGCGCATTGAGCGATAAGGCATTACCTCGTGCTGTAAACCGAATTCAGGATCGTTTGAATATACCTCATTGGACAGCGCACGATTTACGTCGGACATTCGCTACCCAAATGGGAGAAACGTTGAATATTGATCCCGTTGTTATTGAAAAATGTCTGGGCCACAAAATGCCTAAAATAATGGCAACGTATAATAAGAATGAAATGCTGCCCCAACGGAAAGAAGCACTTAATCAATGGGGGCAGTTTATTAAGGATTTGTTGAAAAATGAAAGAGTAGTGGATTGTGCCGAACACAAATAATACAATCCAGGCATTAAAAATTATGGCGACACCTAATCAGCTTACAAGCGAGAATAATCGATGATGATTGACAGGCTCATAATGCAACCTGAAGGCAAAACACTCGAATTCAAACGCGATCTGTCTTCGCCAAAACCATTGCTGAAATCTATTGTAGCCTTCGCTAATACTGCTGGCGGTCGGCTCATTATCGGAGTAGACGATAAACAAAAAATTACCGGGGTGGAACAACCATTGGATGAAGAAGAACGCCTTTGCAATCTCATCGCCGATTCAATTTCTCCGCGCTTGGTACCCAATATAGAATTAATGACCATTGAAGGAAAAACGATATTGCTTGTTGAAGTATTTGTCAGCAGTACACGCCCTCATTGGTTCAATGCAGATGGTATGGAGCATGGCGTATATGTCAGGCTGGGGTCAACAAATCGTCAGGCAGATTGTGAATTAATTGCTGAATTGCGCCGCCGAATGGAAGGCGTCATTTTTGATGAGATGCCGATGCCGGATCTTTCCTTCGATGATATCGACTTGGCAAAAGCCCAAGCGCTTTTCACAGGGATCTGCACTTTGAACGAACAAACTCTTCTAACCCTGAAGCTTGTTACGCACCATCAGGGTCGGCTCGTGCCCACAAAAGGAGCCATTTTATTATTTGGCAAAAATCGCAGGGCACAATTTCCAGATGCCTGGATACAATGCGGTCGATTCATTGGTCAGGACAAGTCCAAAATTTTTGATCATCTTGATATACATGATTATCTTCCGGATGCTGTGGAAAGCATCATGCTTTTTCTAAAAAAACATGCCATGCGAGGCGCTGATTTTACTGAAATTTACAGGAAGGATGTGTGGAACATCCCGCTTCTAATCCTCCGTGAAGTAATTATCAATGCACTGATTCATACCGACTACTCACAGCGAGGGGCACCAATTCGTGTCTCCTTTTTTGATGATCGTATTGAAATCGAAAATCCCGGCATACTTCTACCCGGCATAACTATTGAAGACATTCGTCAGGGTGTCTCCAAAATCAGAAACCATGTGATTGCAAGAGTATTTCGTGAGCTTAACCTGATCGAGCAATGGGGAAGTGGTGTAAGCCGCATCTTCACCGAAGCCAAAGAGCAAAATTTACCAGAACCTGAAATTATTGAAATAGGGATGCGAATGCGCTTTATAGTACCGTTGGCGCAACCAATAAATATGCAAACAAAACATGATATCGAAGATGAGCTTTCACATGAACGGCTAGAGTCACGGCTAGAGTCACGGCTAGAGTCAAAACTTGCTGCCAGGGTCATGCTGGTGCTCCACAAAGGAGATGCTGGCAAGTCTCAAATCGCCAAGGCGCTGGGACATAAAATGGTATCTGGTGAATTAAATAAACAAATCAAGCAATTGATAACACTTCAGATGATTGAAATGACGTTACCTGATACGCCCAACAGCCGATTACAAAAATATCGATTAACCGAAATGGGGAAAGAGCTGATGAAACTTGATCAAGAAACCCGATAACGTTTTATGGCAGGCAGTTACCACCAGCTATTCCTCAAGCGCTCATCAAACCATGGAAGTATCTAAAATATCCATAATCAAGCGCATCTCGGGCAGTCTCGGGTCTGGAGCCTTCTTTAATAAATTCTACAGCGTAAATTCCAGTTTTGACGGTTCGCCTTCCTGTAGTATGTGAACATGTTCATCGATATTACAAATTTGATTAAATCGAGCACCCTCTTTTATTCTTTGCAGAGCGATGAGTTCCATGCTTTGAATTTCTTCTGCTTTATTGATAGCCGTGACAGCCTCTTCTTTTGTCATCGCTACAATCCCATCAACATCTGCAAAAATAATATCGCCAGGGCCTACGTCAATACCCCCGCATACTATTGGTTGCCTGAGCGTTCCAACCTTGTCTTTAGTGCCTGATTTGGCGCATTTGCCTTTTCCAAAAAATGGAAGCCCGGTATCCTTAATTTCTGGAATATCCCGATAATATCCATCGGTCACAACGCCACCAAAACCATTAATTTTTGCAACAGCAGCACACATGCCTCCTGCCAATGCGTGCTTTGCACCAATTGATGCAATAACTAACAGTATAGGAACAATATCATCCGCACAATCCAGTGATAACAAAAATGCCGGTAAATCATCCAGTGCCTGCATGGTTGACAGTGAATCCTGTGCGCTGTCAACTGTATAAGCGCGTCCGATGCACTGTCCGGTATCGCCGACGGGGTGGATTTTTGAATCCATCAACCTGACGGAAGCAAATGCATCACAGATTGAGGACGTACTTAATTGAGTCAAATGCTGGTATATTTCCCTGTAACTACTCTCCGTGGTCAACGGCATCTACTTATCCTTGTAACAATCAATCCGATCGTTTCAGATTTTTTCAGAAACGTGTTTTGCAACAATATAAATAAATGCAGATAATAATACAACATAACCATAGCACTTTCAGTTGTCTCATATGCAGCCAGATAATGAAGTCAGACAAAATCTATTCAAGCAATTTTTTATGGTAGCATTCCAATAACAGCAACAACTTGATGAAATCCATGACAAATACTTATAACCATGAAATGCAACAACAACTCAAGGAAAGCCTGGAATTATTGAAAATGATTTTAGGGCCTGATCTTTTAGCAGTTTATCTTTATGGTTCATCCCTTGTGGGAGGGTTGCAAAGGTACAGCGACATTGATTTATTTGTGATAACAAATCGCCAAACCACTATGGAAGAAAGACGACGTCTGGTTAACGGGCTTCTTCAAATTTCAGGTATTTACATGCAAGGCACAAAAAGACCGATCGAAATGACCCTTGTTGAAAAAACTGCAATTAATCCCTGGAACTATCCTGCACAATTTGATTTTCAATATGGCGAGTGGTTGCGAACATCATTTGAAGCGGGGCAAATTACCCCATGGACTACTCACGAAATGCCCGATCTTGCGCTGATTATTACCCAGATCTTGTTAAAAAGTCATACCTTGTCTGGACTAGAACCAAAGCAATTACTGCCTGATGTACCCTGGAGAGATTACATAAAAGCGTTGCTTTGTGATCAAAGCAGACTGATAGCTGATCTGGAGCACGATACCCGAAATGTTCTACTGACTTATGCTCGAACCTGGAGTACCCTGAAAACCAATGCTTTCAGATCCAAACAGGATGCAGCAGATTGGGTAATCCATCACCTGCCCAAAGAGCACCAACCCGTAATGCAGCGCGCCAAATTAATCTGTATGGGGGTAGAAAATGAACATTGGGATGATATTCATTCACTTGTAAAACCATGTGCAGAGTACATGATAGATCAAATTCATCAAGCAAGTTTGCTTGTTAATTTGAATGATCCCGGGAATGTTATACGACTTGCTGAGTAAACACTGGTAAAGCAATTTTATGAATATACAAACAGAGAAAGATTATTATTTTAAATAGATACGGAGACCTGTGTTGTTAATGCGCTAATATGTGGTAGTTTGTTTAACTAAAATAAGGTTAAAATTCATGGCAAAAATGCACGAAAATGAACTTGAAATCAATGAATTACTTGTCAAAAACTTGCTTAAAAATCAGTGTCCTCATTGGGCAAATCTGTCCCTGAAAGCAGTTTCATCAAGCGGTACTGACAATGCCTTGTTTCGTCTGGGAGATGACTATATTGTTCGCCTGCCCCGCATTGAGTGGGCACCTGGCAGCATTGTTCGCAGTATCAACAAGGAATACGAGTGGATTCCAAAGATTGCGCAATTTCTGACGATACCTGTCTCCAAACCTGTTTTTAAAGGCAGTCCTGATGATCATTATCCATGGCCATGGCTCATTGCCAAATGGCATGATGGCCACAATCCGGATTTTGAAAAAGGAAACGAATACGATCTGCTCGCCAAAGATTTGGCTGATTTTATTAATAATCTTCATACAATCAAACTTGCTAATGGCCCTCTCTCAAGACGAGGCGTTCCATTAAAAGACCTGGATCAGGAAACAAGTACAGCAATCCATGCATTAAAAAGTGACATGGATACACAAGCCATAGCCACGTTATGGGATCAATTATCGAATATTTCTCCATGGAATAAAGAGCCTGTTTGGGTGCATGGTGATCTTTTGCCTGGAAATATAATCACCCGGAACAATCGATTGAGTGCTGTAATCGATTTTACGGATACTGGTGTAGGTGATCCAGCATGCGATCTGGTTATTGCCTGGAGCTTGTTAAATGCACAATCAAGAAAAATGTTCCGGGATCATTTAAAAAACATCGATGATGACACCTGGCAAAGAGGCCGGGGTTGGGCGCTTTCCATTGCCGTCATTATGTTACCCTATTACAAAAACTCAAATCCTGTGCTGGCTACATTGGCACGGCGAATGATAAAAAATGTAATTGGGTGACAATTTTTAAACATGTTCCGTACACAAACTTAAAAAAAAGCCCCAGACACAGGGGCTTAGTACCTTGAAAACACATGAGTCAATCCAATGGCTTCAACCGAACAATAATCGTTGATAAACAGATCACGGGCAAATGCCTCGCAATCAAAATAACAGATCACACTATCCGGTATCACGTTGCTGTAGCAGTCTTCAAACAATTGCCAGGCAAAATCAACCTCCGAATCATAAGATCCCTGATAAGCATCACCCATCATGCGCTCAGCGTCATCAAGCTCATACTCACTCAATAAAGCCTGCCCCAGCTCCCCATGCTCCATGATAAATGCTGCATAGGACGCGACTGATTCAATCGATTCGTACTCAGTGAGCCGATGCGTACCAAACCCTTCATAATCATGCAGAGCAAACTCCTCGGCATGCTCAATCGGGCTGTTGGCAAGCATTTTCTGAATGTCCGCCATGATCTCGTCTTCACTTTGACAGGCGTCTATCCATCTGCCATGCAAAATGCCATGGTTATATGCCGCCAGACAGGCCACATAAATTTGAGGTTTATCCATAGGGGGTTCTCCTTAAAAAATAAAGAGCACACCCCAGCAGGAGCATGCTCCCGCATTGGGTTATGATTTAAAACGGTACGTCTTCTGATGCGCCCTGCAACATGTCTCGCATCTGTGCCATGTGGCTTTCAGCGGTGCTGGTTGCAGCCTTGTCTTCACTCGCTTTACCTTGCCCCAGTAACTGAACATTGCTCACCACAATACTGATGGTTTGACGATTATTCCCTTCTTTATCAGTCCATGGATTGGTACGCAGCCTGCCTTCAATGAAAACCTGACTGCCTTTGCGCAAAAATTCAGTTACCTTGATAAAGTTGCCAAAAAAGATCAGTTGATGCCATTCCACGCGGGTTTTCCATTCATCGCCTTGTTTGAACGATTCGTTGGTAGCCAGCGTCGCGGTTACAAAAGACTGACCGTCTTTGCCGGTGATGCTTCTCGGTTCTGCACCCAGGTTGCCAATAAGCTGAACCTTGTTTAATGAAGCTGTCATCTTTGTTCTCCAGTTGTTGTAAAAAGCGGTGCACAACAGGAAAACCTCCGCATAAAGCAGATATTTTCTGTTATGCAGATAAAGACAGATTGGTGGGATTAAACAGCCGCGAGCCTGAATGCATTTCTTTGGTTTTTGACCAATGAAATCAGCGCCTCCAGCTTGCTTAAACTGAGTTCAGCCTGTTTGGCATCCTCCAAAGACATCTGAAGACGAAATCCTTGCAGATCATTGACGCAATACGCCAACTCTACCAACAGGTGCTCGATTCCGGATTGTACAGGTTCGAATTCTTGCATGGGTTATCTCCTTGAGTAAAAAGGGATTACCTATCCCAATCGGGATAAAAAATCCCCGATGGGTTTGCAAAAGCAATGATCACCGACACGGTGGTTGACTTGCCTGATTGTTAAAGAAGTTATGCTTGCAGCATTCCTGGGCTTTATGCCGTGAATCATGATCCATGAGGTTGAATCATGCCGATGAGGGCAAAATTCAAAGGTTTCCCGACTAAACGCTCCACCATTGAATTAGGGAAGAAAATGGCGTTATCACAAGACCTTGCCGGTTTCGCCAGGGTTTCACTGGCTCGTCAGTTGTGTTTTCATTAATTTTAAAGGTTGAAATGGAGAAATCAATACGTTTTCAGAGGCGGTAATGAAATGAACTTGATTGATATTAATTGATATTTAAGCGCCGTTCCAACCAATCAATTGACAAGTCGCTCGCATCAATTTACCATCACGTTTGATTAGATGGCGCGGGGTGTCCGTAACAGGGCTGAGAGTTACCCGTCGAACTTGAACTGGTTCATACCAGCGTAAGGACGCCTTCCAAAAGTCTTCACTACAGATTCAGGAAATCAGGATCCTTGAGAAAGGTGTTTTGTTTTCCCGTGCGTCAATACTGTTTGCGTTGATCCCTTTTGCCATCTCATGTTTTTATAATTATGAACAGGAGTGTGGGCAATGTCAGAATTATCATCAAGAACTACCTTACTGCTTAATTGGTATGCAAATCCTTATCACGCCCCGATTTTTGTGGCCTATGCACGAGGTTATTATCAGGATGAAGGCATCAAACTGGCTATTGTAGAACCCAATGACCCTGGCGATGTGACGGAAATTGTTGGGCTTGGACATGTGGATTTCGGGGTGAAAGCCATGATCCATACCGTGGCAGCACGTGCAAAAGGCTATCCTCTAAGCTCCATTGGAACCTTGCTTGATGAACCACCCACCGGTTTGATTGCCCTTAAATCCAGTGGTATCAGGTCATTTCAGGATATAGCAGGTAAACGGGTAGGTTATATTGGCGAGTTTGGCAAAAGAATTATCGATGACCTGGCAAAGCTTGCGGGTATTGATCCCTCCAGTTATCAAACAGTTCGTATTGGCATGAATGTCACAGATGCGATTTGCCGCGATATTATTGATACGGGAATTGGTTTTATTAATTTTCAACGGATTGAACTGGAGAACCTGCGTGGTGAAACCGTTTTTTTACGTCTTGATCAGCTTGCGGGTTTAGGCTGCTGTTGCTTTTGCTCCATTCAATTTATTGTCCCGGAGAAAACGCTACAACAAGCTCATTTGGTCAAAGGTTTTTTGAATGCAACGCAACGCGGTGCCGCATTTACCACAGAACAACCTGACAAAGCCTGGGAATTATTTTGCCAGCAGAAACCCGCTTTGCGTACACCTCTGTTCCGCTCAATTTTTACCCATACCCTGCCATTTTTTTCGCGCAACCTGTTGAATGTTGAACGCGACTGGAACAAGGTAGGACGCTATGCCAAACATTTGGGGGTAATTGATGACACATTTGATATTGGCAGCTGTTATACTAATAATCTGTTACCAGATATCCCGTATTCAGATATCAAGGCAATTGCTTGCTGTATTGAATAAATCATGCAATCAGGAATTATGGGATGTCTGCTGGAATTACGTTTCCACGTTGTTATTATGGGATAAATAATGAACAAACCATTGGTCATTGTTACGGGTGCCAGCTCTGGAATAGGTGCTGCAATTGCTAAAATTTTTTCAGAGGCGGGATATCCTTTGGGATTATTTGCCCGAAACAAGGAAGCAATGAATAAATTGAATTTATCAAATACCATTTGCCTTTCAGTAGATGTTACGGATATTCATGAGTTGAATGATGCGATTCAAACGGCAGAGAAAAAATTTGGCCCGGTTGATTGCCTCATCAATAATGCAGGTTATGCAAAAGCTGGTGAATTCACTGATGTGGGTCATACAGATCACTTGAATACAGTCAATGTAAATTTAACAGGCGTTATTAACGGTATTGAATGTGTATTGCCCGGGATGAGAGCCAGAACTAAAGGCACGATTATAAATATCAGTTCATTGGCCGATCGTAATCCCAGGCCAGGCATTGCAACTTATGCTGCAACAAAAGCTGCTGTTAAAAGTCTTGGTGAATCATTACGTGCCGCAAATGCAAAATATGGAATACGCATTTGTAATCTTGCACCTGCAAAAATAAATACGTCCATGCTGATTTCAACTGGTTTGAATGATAATCAGATTATACAAGCGGAAGATTTGGCAAAAGCAGTATTATGGATTTATCAGCAGCCGCAAACAATTTGTGTGCGGGATTTGGTTTTCGCACCTACTTTTTATGAGGCTTGAGATGAGTATTCGTATTAGAAAAGCAAAATATTCTGATCTTCCTGATATCATTCTTCTACTTGCTGATGATGAAATCGGTTCAAAGCGTGAAAAGTACGACGAACCACTTCCCCAAGCTTATTATGATGCATTTGACCTGATTGATAAGGACAGCAACAATTGGCTAATGATTGCAGAGCTGGACGATAAAATTATTGGTACCTTACAACTCACATTTATTACGTATTTGACATATCAAGGCGGTACGCGTGCACAAATTGAAGGTGTCCGTACAGATAGATCCTTTCGAGGGAGGGGGATAGGAAAAGCTTTGGTAGAATGGGCAATCAATAAATCGAAAGAAAAAGGCTGTCATCTTGTTCAGCTTACTACGGATAAAAGAAGACCGAAGGCCTTGGCATTTTATACAAAATCAGGATTTGTTGCATCTCATGAAGGATTAAAGTTGAAGATTGGGGAAAATGAGGTCGAATAAATACATTATCAATTCAGGAAGAGTCAGCTCCCGGTAACAATTTATGTGATACATCGCATCGTAAGCATTGGTTGGTGTCCCCAGAAAAATTTCCACCATTTCCATTTGAAGATGATTCGCAAAAAGTACCGCTGCTAAAATCCAGGCTTTAACATGGTAAAACACAATAGCTTTAAAACATATTATTCGGCGTGAGTAAATTTCATATATAAACATATGGTTACCCACAATAAATTTTGGTAATTGCGATTCTGGCGTGACCCAACAGGCGGCTCAGGATTTCCCGCGCTTTTCGATCCAGCATGCGTTCATCAGCGGTCAGTAATTTTGACGACTTCCCTCCGACTATAGGGCAAACAAGCCCTCTGCCTTGTGGATCCAATTGTCTTGTAAGCTCATGGTACCGCCGCTGTGCATAGGCATGGCGCAAACCATGGCATTTGTTTATTCCCATCTGTTTAATTTGCACCTGATAATGGCCCAAATGTTGTTTATAACTTCGCGATACGGGGATTAAGGACTCGCCAGTTGCAACTTGCCCTGCCGCTTTTGATAACCATTGGCGTTGTTCATCGTTCGTGATTTGAATGGTTCTGCCAATTCCGCCTTTTGTCCAGCTTGGCTTGATTCTCAAGCAGTTTCCTTGCCATGCTTCACTTAATACCAATTTCATAGACTCTTCGCGGCGCAGACCAAACAATAATTGTGCCTCCAGGGACAAACGAATCAGTGGATCGGTGCATCGCGTAAAATCCACCTGATAAATTGCCTTGTTGTGAGTCGGCGCATAGCTGCGGCGGGTGATTTGGTAAGCATCATTGCCAGGTTTGACCAATTGCGGTTTATCAAGCAAAACACTTGCCTTGCGTAATTTGGACATGTAATTTTTGATGGTTGCCGGATTTTTACCTTGTTGCTTCCACAATTCAACCAATACGTGGATGTGCTTGGGTTTTAATCCGTTAATATGCGCTAATTTGTATCCCTGCTCGTGCAAATCCTTCACGCACCGATTTAACATATGGCGCATGTCCGCCTTACTGGCATAGGAATAATTTGTAATTTTCTTCAAGCATTCATTCACGGAATACAGGGCGCTGCGCAGTTTGGATTTACTCATGCAGATACAACCATAAGGTATTACGCGATTTGATTCCCATCTCATCGTGAATCAGCCAGCTGGTCTGGTAGTTGCCAAGAACGGGGGCTAAATCATGATACAGTTGGCGGGCATAAAGATAGCGCCAGGTTTTCTTGACTGGAAGTTTTCTCTCATTCAATGCCAATCGCCATTGAAAGCAAATCAGATCATGGCTGTGTATTCTGCCAAGGCATTGAGAACCATTGAGGTACTCGACTAACTCATTAATAATTTGGCTCTGTATTATGCAACGCAAAGGAATCATTCTATCCTGGGAGTTAAACGCAATTTCGCGCGTAATCCAGAGTGCGTGATCACGGAAATGAATATCTGGAGCGAAGCTTATTGCCTCACTAAAGGTCAAACCAAATTGCGTTTGCAAAGCCATAATAAAACGGGGAACCGGATCAGAAATAGATTGCCAGGTATCCGGATTAACATTTATTTTTTTAGCATGACAATACTGACGGCTTAAACCAAGATTTTGATTATCAGTATTTGTCAATTGGCAACCGATACCGCTCAAGAATTTTCTGATTACGGTCATATATCCCATAATCGTGGCAGATGATATTTTCTGTTTTTGCCAATGCTGTATCAGTTTTTGAATATGCCCGATATCCAGATCCCACCAATGCAGTGGTACTGTGCCGACAATAAACAAGTCATCAATCATTTTCTGAATGACAAAAGCACGATGTTTTTTATCCTTGAAGCTACCCCGATTATCCGTTTTCAAGTATCGGTTGGCAGTCTGTCTCAAAGACTGTTTTCGCATCATTTCATCCCGAAAAAATATTTGCCCTGACTTTGGTTTAGTGTTGGTCGAGCGGCTCACTCAAAGGCGAAACCCGGCTTGCGCCGTAAAGCTCGGTTTGGGGGCAAATCAATCGTTATAAAGCAAACGATGGTGCCGGTTTACCATGGGTTTTTAGTGTTTATCTCCTTGTTTTTTTGGTTAGATGAAATGACAAAGCAAAACTATGTCATGCGCTCAGGGTCAATTACAGAATCGTAGATGACAGTATATTCGTTGAATAACATACCCTGCCGATTGGCAGATAATCCATGAAGGGTTCCCGACTTGACGTCCAGCCACTGGGTTAGGGATCAGGGTGGCTTTGCACAAGACCCTGGAGGGTTTCGCCTGAGTCGCGCAGGCTCGTCAGTTGTGCTTGGTTAAAAACTATCAGAATGGTGCATGCCGGGCAAGGCTTTTTAGACGGAAATTTTGTCCTATCGCGATTGGCGCGATAGGACAAAATGCTTTAATTGATTGATTTTTAATTGAAAAAAAGAGGGTTGTTTTCTGCGTCACTGCAGATAAATATGCAGTGACGCAGAATTACATGAGCTACAGATTAGCCAGTATATTTATGTAAGAAACTTCTTAAACAACCTGCAATCGAGCCGGGATGCTCTTCCTGGACTGTCTTTGACTGCGTTGCAGTTGCCTCATACATGTGTTTGTAACCCAAGGCTGCGAAAATACCCAAAAGATCATTGGCGATGTTGAACGCTGTTATTAAATCGCTTTCCTCATGATTATCTAACCAGGAGGAAACGCAGATCCGTTGTAATGCTTGGTACTCAATGTCATGTGGTTTCATGTTATGGAAATAAGTCAGGTTCCATAAACAAGTATTTAGCGAGAAAAATGGATGTCCAATGACTGTTTCTCCCCAGTCAATAATGCAGAGCTCTCCTGATTTTTGGGCAAGAAGGATGTTGTTCGCGTGAAAATCACAGTGATTGATGGTGTCAGGGATCTTGTACCTGGAAAGCTGCTCGCATTGCTCTTGGCAAAAATCATATGCCTGATTAAGAGTAGTGATTTCTTTCGGAGTTAACCCATCAGCAATCAAAAGATCCATATTCTGTATAAGATCACGGTACAGTAAAGGAAATTTATCAAGCCGCCAATCAGGCAAGTTGAAGGCAATCAGCTTGGGGGTATCATTTTCCAGCTTTCTTTGTATAGACACATAATGACTGATGCCTCGCCCCAATAAGCCCATATCAATATGGTTCTTTGAAAACAGGTCGCGTAGCGTGAAATCGCCACAAGCTTTTGTCAAAAAACAATGATACCGATCATTTTTTGCAATGACGGTTGGTATATGCTGACATCCGTGATCGTGCAACAAAGATATGGTGTCTGGTTCAATAAATAATGCGGGTGGTGTTTGCTTTAAATAGAAGTCACCCTGAGATGTGCTTATTTTATTTACTATCGAATGAGCTGGTTCAACAATTTTTTGTATAGCAACCAGTCTGCGATCATGCGATTCCAGATAATCCACAGCCCATTGGGTAGCTGCATCATTATTTTTCATGCTTCATCCAGATATTTTGTAACCACAGTACCACATGTTATTTCAAGCATTCTTTATTTCATCCTTGCCACAGTTAAAATATTAAGGCTCCTGTCAGGAATAAACTGATTACCATCCATATCGAACTGGTTGAGGACCTCAAATCCATTTTTTTCGAGTAAATCATGCAGCTCCTGCGCTGTGTATATTTGCAGACTAAACGTATTTGTATGGTATTCCTGTTGGCTACCTTCTCGCGTAATCGTATATTTATCATGAGAAACAAGCAGGCCATTTTCCCTGTCAATTTCTGAATGTTGCTGATTACGAAATGTAACGCCATCAACAACGCTACTAATGTCCATAACAAAATCTTTAATGATCTCATCCGTAATAGCTTGCAAGTTAAAGATATCAAAAATGTATATACCGCAATCATTCAAATTGTGTCGAATGTTTTGAAGCGTTATTTCAAAATCTGATTTGTCAAGATGCCCTATAGCGCTAAATATTGTAATAACAGCATCGAATTTTCCTGCATTAACAGAGCGCATATCTCCTACAATAAAAGATACATTCAGATTCATTTTTTTAGCTTTATTTCGCGCCGAATCAATTAAAGCAGGACTCAGATCACTCCCGGTTATTTTATATCCATGTTGAGCCAGGTAGAGTACTTGCGAACCGGTACCACAGGTCATGTCCAGAATTGTTTTGGTACCTTGCTCTTTTAACAGTTTTTCGATTAACGCATTTTTGCGTTCAGTTCCATCATTAATATTATGCGCATCAAAAAATTGGGGTAATTGCTGGTATTCAATGGGTAGCCCAAGCTTAGTCGTTTTATTACTCATAATTGATTCCTTATCTAATCGGGATAAAACCTTTCAAATTTCATGGCTTGTCGTGATATAAAGCTATCAGTTCCTTGCTGGAAATTCCGCCTGTTATGTCCATCACTTTGGCAAGGATTCCCTCTACTGTTCTGAATGAAATATTGAGAGATTTCGCAATTTCTTTCGCAGTCATACCTTGGGCTAACAAGATGACACAGGCTGTTTGTTGTGGTGATAATTTTACAGGAGTATGCCTGATTTTATGGAAAAGTACCAATTGGGTATCTTTTTTCCCGGATTGAACAGATTGTTCGACTGTGACAGCATCAAAAATTTGTTGAACGTGATTTTCCAATGCATGGTTATCGGTGTCGATAATTAATGTAGCTGTTTCTTCATACAAATGATCACGCTCCTGATGAAGTCGCTCAAAAAAACTATGAATGTTGTCTATAGGTAACAAGGGTAATGAATTGCGAGCAATCCGCGCTATTTGCGTTGCGGTACTGGCTTTCAGGTATACAACAAATTCTCCTGCAAGTAATTGACGTGCTTTTTCAAGGCAAATAATGTGGGGATCCGTGTTAACAACAATATTTTGCCGACTTGATTGCGCAGACAGTATTTTGATAACGTTCTGATAGAATGCGCTTTCATGGTTGTCACCGGCAATATCTTCCATACTTCGACCGATGCGATTTTCCAGTTCCAAATCCGCATTGACCAACTCCCACCCGAGATTGTCAGCTAACAGTTTTGCGACCAGGCCTTTGCCAATTCCGGGGTGGCCAATAATAAAGATTCTTTTAACAGGGTTCATTTTTTTCATCCGTTGGTTGTAAGCTTCTATACTCAGTATAAGATTTGTGCAAATTAAGGGCAATACGTATAAATACCTGATTGATAAGCTTTGTGTTTATTTTGATGTTTTTAGTTTTATGGAGCAGTAGAATAGAGCATTTACCAAATTATTCCCCTTGCAATAGAAGGTACAACATGAGTATTCCTGATTTTCCCATGCCAATTATTACTCCCCGATTACTGATAAGACCACCAGAAATGCATGATGTGTCCAGCCTGAATACTGCTATCCTGGATTCTTGGGATAGCCTGCATGAATTTATGGAGTGGGCGAGAGAAAAGCCGGACATGGCGGAGTCTGAACGGTATGTAAGGGAGTCTGTTCTTAACTGGAGTGCGAAAAAGCCGGATGAACCCTGGTTACCTCTGTTTGTGTTTGACAAACTAACGGGTAATTTTATCGGTGCTACCGGTTATCACCATTACAATTGGGATGTCCCCTGCCTTGAGTGTGGTTACTGGCTGAATCAGACATATTCGGGTAAAGGACTGATGACAGAGGCCATTAATGCGATTACCCAATATGCGTTTAAACAATTGTGCGTCAAACGCATTGCCATTACCTGTAGTATTGATAATGTTCGTAGCAGGAAAATTCCTGAACGATTAAATTATGTTTTGGAAGGCGTGCTGAAAGCCAATCGATTAAAACCAGGGAGTCGTGAGGTGACAGACACCTTGGTTTTTGCAAAGTACTCGTTGGATAATCTGCTTTCATTATCCGTTACCTGGAATGAAGATTAATATACTCAATTCAGATGGTTACTAAAAATCAAAGGTTAGTCATATGCGGCAATATTTTTTCATAATTTGCTTACTATTTGTTTTGAGGGTCTCTACAATAGCAAATGCTGAACCTCAATGGCTAAAATTACCGTCAACCCCAACTTTGCCTCAAGCTGAACAAAGCGGCTATGCCTCGATTAATGGTGTGCAAATTTGGTATGCCACCTATGGTCATGGACAACCCGTCATTTTGCTTCATGGCGGCCTTGGTAATTCAAATTATTGGGGAAATCAGGTTCCAATATTGGCTCGGCAATATAAAGTCATTGTAATGGACAGCGGGGGGCACGGAAGAAGCACACGAAATGAGCAGCCTTATAATTACGATTTAATGGCTTCAGATGTACTTGGCTTGATGGATTTCTTAAAAATTAAAAAAGCTGCAATGATTGGTTGGAGCGATGGTGCAATTTTAGGCCTGCATATTGCTATACACCATCCGAAACGGCTCACTAAACTATTTGCTTATGCCGCGAATTCTGATCCCACAGGAGTGAGGCCAGATATCTTTAAAAGTTCGGTATTTAAAGCTTATATTGCTCGAACCGAGAAAGAATATGAAAAATTATCCCCTACTCCCAAAGCATACAAAACCCTGTTCGATCAACTCAGTAAAATGTCAGCAACCCAACCAAACTTTACAAAGGAACAGCTAAATGCAATTACTGTTCCGACCTGGATTGTAGATGGCGACCACGATGAGGTGGTAAAACGTGAGAATACTGAGTTTATGGCAACACAAATCCAGAATTCGAGTCTGCTGTTACAGCCTTGGGTCAGTCATTTTTCTTTTTTACAAGATCCGAAACAATTTAATAACGACTTGTTAAATTTTCTTGAAAAAAATCCAGGTTAATTGCCAAGTCTTAAACCCGATTATGGCAAATCTTTCTCGATGCCCATCAATCAGGTTATTATTCTCAACATTGTTTCTATAAATTATATTATTTGACTTTATTTCAAGAACGAGATATCATACAAAAAGTATAAATTATATCCAATTGAGGCTTGCACATAACATGAAAATTACTTCTTAAGTTCGCCCTGACTGAATAAGGGCAGTGTTAATCGTCATAGACGCCCTTACAGATACTTAAGAGAATTTCATTATGCATAAGCCGATTCAGTTTAAAAATCTTGCGCTATCATTCCCGCATAAAACCTGTTTTTCAGCCTTCAACGGCCAGATTTTGTATAGCAGCCGTATTGCGATTATTGGTCGCAATGGTTCAGGCAAATCCAGTTTATTGAAAATGCTTCAGGGACTGATTGAACCTTCGGATGGCGAAATCAAACTTCCCGATTCAGCGTGTATGGGCTATTTACCACAACAGATTGAAGCCTTTGACAATTTAAGCGGTGGGCAACGCTTGAACTGCGCATTGACCCAGGCATTAGCCTGCCAGCCTGATATCCTGTTGCTCGATGAGCCAACCAATCATCTGGATAAGAAAAATCGACGTTCACTTCTGCGTTTGTTGCGCACGTTTCCGGGTACTTTGATTGTTGTGTCGCATGATGTGGAATTATTACGCAGCACCATTGACACCATTTGGCATATTGATAATGGCAGAATGACTGTTTTTTCAGGAAACTATGATGATTATCAACGTGAAAATGCAGTAAAACATGCTGCTATTCAACAGAATCTGGCGCAACTCGCAACTCAAAAAAGAGACAATCATCAGGCTTTAATGAACGAGCAAGAACGTGCCAAAAACAGTCGTACCCGGGGTGAAAAACACATCCGGCAACGCAAATGGCCAACCATTCGCTCTGCGACCAAAGTCATGAATGCAGTAGAAACATCGGGCTATAAACAACAGGCCATTCATCATAAAAAACAGGAGATTAGTCGTCAAATGGCCGAGTGTCGTCTACCGGAGATAATTAAACCAAAGTTTTCCTTATCCGCCAAAAAGAGCAAGCGATTGCTTGTGGCCGTTCGCCAGGGAGAACTTGCATTTTCTGGAAATGCACCGGTTTTGATCGATATCAATATGCATATCCATTCGCAGGAGCGAGTGGCACTTCTTGGTGATAATGGCTCTGGGAAATCAAGCTTTCTCAAGGCAATTGCCGGGGAAAAGCGTTTGATAAAAATAGGGGAATGGAACGTCACAAACCATATCGGCTATCTTGATCAGCACTATGACAATCTCTCAGGGGAGACCGTTCTTGATGTGATTGGCAATGCCATGCCGAAAGCCGCGTATTTGGACATAAGAAGTCATTTGAATGATTTTTTATTTCGTAAAAACGAAGAAGTAAACGCGCTGGTTTCCACTTTATCTGGCGGTGAAAAAGCACGGCTGTCATTGGCCGTCATTGCCGCAAACACACCGGAATTACTACTGCTGGATGAAATAACCAATAATCTTGATTTGGAAACCCGTCAGCACATGATTGAGATATTACGCGACTATCCCGGCGCCATGATAGTTATTTCACATGATGATGATTTTTTGAAAGCCATTAATATTAACCGGGTTTTTCACGTTCAAAACGGACTAATCAACCAGGCCTCAACAGAGAACCATTATGAATAAACAAGCTGTTTCATTACGACAATTTCTTTTTGATGTCATCAAACCTTACAAGTGGTACGTGGGAGCCATGATTTTCATTGCCTGCTATTGGGCAGTTAATAATTCTTTGGCACCTTATGTTCTGAAGTTGATTATTGACAAAGTGGTGGCCTTTGAGGGTAACAAATCAGAGGTCGCCCATTCTGTGATGCCCTATGTTGTCTTATACATTGCTTTATGGATTGGTATTGCTATTGATATGCGCTTTTTGGATTGGGTACGATTAAGATTGTTCCCGGCCATTCGCTATGATTTAACCACCAACATGTTCTCATACCTGGGCCAGCATTCGCATCGTTACTTTCAAAACAATTTTGCCGGTAGCTTGTCCAATAAAATTTCGGATATGCAATCGGCTGCCATCAATATATTTACAACACTGGATGACGGGTTTGCGCAATGTATTGGCCTTTTAATTGCCATCATCACCATGCTCTTGGTTCATCCTGTTTTTGCTTTGGTTTTACTGGTATGGGCCGTGGCATTTGTCTTAATCGCCATCTGCTATTTTAAGCCCATACGCGATTTATCCAACCGTTTCGCAACCAGTAAAACAAGCCTTGTTGGCAAAATGGTGGACAGCATCAGCAACACCAGCAATGTCCGGTTATTTGCAAGAAATCAGTATGAAAACAAACTGATACAGGAAGCAACAACAGACACCATCACCAAAGACCGCACGATGCAGTGGGCGATTATTAAAATGCGGATTTTTTGGGATATCAGCATAATCGTTCTGATTGGACTCAATATCTGTATTCTGGTGAATATGTACAGTAAAAATCAGGTTTCTGTTGGTGATTTCAGCTTCATTATTTCGCTGTCTATCAGTATTTTTTATAATTTATGGTACCTTGCCAGTCAGTTTGTCAATTTTGCCGAAGAGCTTGGGAAATGCAAACAGGCGTTGTCGATTATTACGGCACCGCTTGAAATTGTTGACGCGCCATCGGCTACGCCGCTTCATATTACAAAAGGTACGATTGCATTCAATCAGGTATCCTTTCATTACGACGACGGTGCACACCTTTTCAAAAACAAAAATATTGTGATTGAGGCCGGGCAAAAAGTAGGGCTTGTCGGGTTTTCTGGCAGTGGTAAAAGCACCTTTGTGAATTTGATTTTACGCCTGTTTGAGGTGGAATCTGGCGAAATTACCATTGATTCACAGAATATTAATGCGATAACGCAAGCGTCACTGCGCGAAAATATCGCCATGATTCCGCAAGATATTTCCTTGTTTCATCGCACATTAATGGAAAATATTCGCTACGGTCGCACGAATGCCAGTGATGAGGAGGTCATCGAAGCATCCCAAAAAGCCCATTGCCATGAGTTCATCAGTCAATTATCTGAAGGTTATCAGGCCCTGGTTGGCGAACGTGGTATCAAGCTCTCGGGAGGCCAGAGACAACGCATCGCAATTGCTCGCGCGATGTTAAAAAATGCGCCCATTTTGATTCTGGACGAAGCAACCAGCGCACTGGATTCAGTGACTGAAAAGCATATTCAGGACGGACTGCATGCATTAATGCAAGACCGAACCACTATTGTGATTGCCCATCGATTATCAACTTTGTCAGAAATGGATCGCATTTTGGTGTTTGATAATGGCCAAATTATTGAAGACGGCAAGCATCAGGATTTAATCAATACCCATGGGCACTATGCCCGCTTGTGGGACATGCAAGCAGGTGGTTTTTTGCCGGAGAAAGAAGAGAAATGACAACATGGAAGGAATCTCTGTGGTCCGATCAGACAGGTATTAAAATTTTACCAAAATTTTCTGTTGAAGTGGGATGGGTTAAAGATTTATATGCCAACAATATGCACAAAGTGCTTTATATTTGGTACAATGTATTATTCTTAAATAAGGTTGAGCGACTACAATGACAAAAGCCAAAGCAGATAATATCAGACTAACCCAGTTAAATCCCGCTGTCGAGAGTGGGGATCTTGAGCTGGTAAAAAATATAATTGAAGAAAATCGCGCGATTAACCTTGATCCAAATGCGCTTACAATCGTGAAAGCAATCATATCTGGCAATATTGAGCTGCTAAAATATTTTGAGAGCGCATTTTCAATTTCACCGCTCTTTCTTTCTCCTGAGCAAACCAATACGGCCATAGAGGGTATTAAGAGCCAGGACATGTTTTCCCATCTACTGACAAAGTATCGTGGCATGCGATTTGGTTTGAATCAGCAAACAACCGAGATTGTAGCTAAATCAGGTAATGTTGAAAATTTAAGGTTATTGTTGTCCGTTAGAATACCGTGCGCCAACTCGGATACATTGTTCTGGGCAGTTCGTGGAGGTAGCATGGACTGTGTCAGATTTTTAGTTGAAGATTATAAAATTGATGGACAAACGGTTATCACCAATTTTGATGAAGCACTGGAACTTGCCGAAAAAATTGAAAAATTCTCTGTGATTGCGGTTTATTTACGTGAACAAAAAGCGTTACTTAGTGCGGGCAAATTGGATCCGTCAAGTTCTGCGACATCTTCTAATCAGTCAAGCGCATTAATAACGCCGACTCATGCCAGTGCAAGTATTGCTACCCCCACATTTTTTAAATCCGCAGTTACTCAAAATACGAATCATGACATGAAGCCTGAAAATGATATTGATTTAGACGAAACAGATATGGCAATCACAATTAAAGGCGATTCAGCAAAAGTCAAATTCCGATTTGGTTCGATTATAAAACTTGAGCCAAAGTCAACAGAACCGATGACATGGAAATTATCTTTTTCCAATAAAGCGCTTGGAGAGCTTCCCAGGAACGGGATAATATCAAATCCCGAGTTAGCCGATAATATGATGGAGGCCCTGAAACAAAGGGAGCTTGGTACTGTCGCAGAGTTATTAAATAATGCCGGTGGCAGAGTATTTCGTAAAATTGCCAAACACATTAAAGAGGAAATTGATAGTATCCAGTACTACCACAATCATTTTACGAGCCCGTAAGATCGGGCTTTTAATAAGAGGCAAGTTACAAGAATTCCGATCGTTCAAAAAACCTTCTCTCACCATTCGCTCAAAATATAAATAAGGACACGCCCTAAAATTTTACCAAGGCTTCATGTTGAAGGGAGATGGGTTAAAGTGAATGCGTAATTGTCGTATGGGTTTGAGCCTCATCCTCAGGTTTTGGCCCCGCAACCACATTGCCAGACTCTCTGATGTCTAATAACGTCTCTCTATATTGTCGCGTGGTTTCAGCTATTTCACTCTTGGCTTCCAGTCCTGCCGCTGGACTACAAAGATAGCTCACTCCATTCAGCATGCAACCAATCGACAATAACTCACTATGTCCAAAGGGCTGTTCATCCAAATAAACTGATTATCCCTTATCTCTGATTGTTTCTGCAAAACGCCGCACCACTTCAAGTCTTGATTCTGCTATAACTGCGGGGTCGTCTGGAACCCTGTCTTCAAATTTGCCAATCGATACATAAATCCGAAGATTTATTTTGTCAGCTGATTGATATTCTTCGATCAGTTCTCCGCTTCTATTATTGAGCGCGGGCGACAATAAAATGACCCCACCGATTTTATCGGAATGATGTAGTCCAGTTTCAGCAGCACAGTGGCCTGACATACTGAATCCTGCCAGCATGATTTCATCCGGCTTTTCACTAACATTCAGATCCAAATCGGGGTTGTTTAAGTGCGGAATGACGCAATTAACGACAAAATTGGAAAATGCTTTTCCATGGGTGATATATTCGTATTGACGATGAGCCTCGAAGGTACTTGGTTGAGAATCGTTAAATCGCGAAGAGACACTCTCCGGGTTTACATTACCAACAAAAACAACAACGGTATTACTGATATCAACGGACTTGGCAACTTGATCATCAAGCCATGGAGGGGTCATTGAAATGTAGCTGCTGCCATCCAGAACCAACAGCATTTTATACGGGGGAGTTCGCGTTGGGTTAAAATCTGGCGGTTTGTAAATCCAGCACTTTCTTTCTCCAAAATTGATGTCATCACTTTCTCCCGCAACAACTGTTGATTCTACACTACCTTGTGGTTCTGGAACTTTATTGTTACACCAGAATGAACGATTGGGAACATGCGCAATATCAAGTACAGAAGATTTACGTTCAGCAAGGGACACCGTATTCCCTGCCGGGCTGAATAGAGGTAACTGAAATTGCATTGGATTTAGCGGATCAGCTTGAGATTTTCCGTTAATTTCAATTTCATAAGGAATGCACGTATTTTGAGGCAGATTTTCCACTTTAAGATAATAAACGTCTGAGCCTTCAATTTTTGTGAATTGTTTTAAATGACCATCTTTATCTACCAAGCGCTCTCTCAAATCAAGGCAATCAAGAGTGATATCAAGTGATTCCGATGAGCGATAAAGAAATATTGCTGTCAACTCGCCATCAGGCGTTTTTTTGAGAACAGGCGAACCACCTCCAGCCTCAACACTCTTCCAAAACTGTTCAATAACAACTTGCCTTTCTTCAGGGGAATAATGTGTCGATTGTGATAAATCCTTATCAAGCTTATCAAGAAGTGATGTCGATTCACCAGTAGATAAACCTTCCATTTCTGTATTGGATGCCGCCATGAGTCACCACTACTTAAACAGATTACGCTTTAAGTATATACCCAAAGTCTTTCAAAATGCGTATTTTGAAAGACTTTGGGTATATTATAACTGAATCAATCCCCATGGACATTATGCACGTATGTGGACTGCACGTATGTGGAAAATGCAAGCAAGTTCAAATATCAGTTGGCGATTTCGGTGTAATTTTGGTGGGATCAAACAAAGGCCTGCTTTCCGTCTCTTCCTCAACCAATTTTTGTGGTTCGTGGCTCGGGGAAGACTGTCGGATTTCGTTTGCTCTTTCCCGGTATTGTTGTGTTGTTCCCGGAGAAACAGTTTGGGCTGGTATCGGTTGTACCGGATCGGCTTGAGGTGTGTGACCGGAAATAAACGCCTCCGGTCTGGCTATTCCCCAACTCGGATTTTCTCGCCAATCCGGACGTAAATCCTCAACCCTGCTTGCAAAACCCCATTTTGGAAAAAAATAATTGTTTGCGTGTTGCATCGGTATGGTTTCGGGAATAATTTGTTCCGCAAGGACATGTCCATTGTGGGAATTTGCAAAAAAAACCGTGGCTGTCTTATCGGTTAAATTCATGGCGACCCATGCGCGCCATTCATTCATATCACCTGAATGGTAAGCGGTCGTGACCTTGCCATCATCATCTGTTTGCAAACCCCAACCCAGGCCCCAGGCAACATGCTCAAGATCTGAAGCTGGAATGTGACCTTTGGCTGCCCCAATTCTCCCCGCTTTCCCTTTGTCCTCTGTCATAAAAACCTGGGGAACAAAAGCATGTTGCAAGGCAGCATCATGCATCCATGCGTTAACAAAAAGGGTATAATCGGAAGCTGTCGTATGCAAACTATTCACTGACATTGCATCCCACGTTTCTTGCGGATTATTTTTATCACAAATGAAACTGCTGTGATTCATATGCAATGGCGTAAACACGTTTTTAATAGCGAGTGCTTCCAGATTTGATTGGGTCAGTTTATCGATAACCGCTTGCAAGTACAAAAGACCAGCATTGGAGTAACCATGTCCTTTCCCAGGTTCAAATTGAAACTGACATGCCCCATGCTCCAATCCTGTCTGGTGCGATAATACCATGCGTGCGGTTAAATTGTTTGCAGCAGCAACAGCGGCTTCGTCAGTTGTATCAAACTTGGGAACGCCCTTTATATTCAACTCACTTAATGGAAGAATATTAGAAAGTGGTGTATCCAAATCAAAATGATCAAGGCCTTCTGGCAAAGTAAATTTTCTTGTTCCCTTTTTTGCAGTATTGACAGCATTTGCCTCTATTAATTTGAGTACCAGATAAGAAAACACCGGTTTGGAGAGTGAAGCCGCTCCAAATACGGTATTTTTATTAACGGCTACCGACTCCCCGATTGCACTATCAGGAAACTCCCCATGCGAAGACACTTTCCCGCCTGCGGCGGTAGCAATAGATACAGCGGTAATTCCAGCAGCTTCCATGGTCGCACGTACACGATCCCTTCTTTTCGGATCATCTGCCGCCCATTTGGCTGGTAGCGAATCGCCTGAAGTTAAACCTTCCATTTCGGAATTGGACGCCGCCATAAATTGGCACTCCTTGAACATATTGCACTTTAAATATAGTATAGCCCCACTACCAAAATCGCTTCGTAAATTTACCAAGGCTTCATGTTGAAGGGAGATGGGTTAAAAATTTCCTGTTTCTCTTCGTCAGCCATTTCAACTTCCATATCCTGCTGAGGTTCAATTTCTTCTCGTTTGGAAGAATGATCTTGATTGGAAAGCTTGTGCTCCCTCGAAAGAGGGTTGTGAGCAGCACTTTGCGCTTTCGTGATCTCATCTTTTTCTTGTGATTTCAGACCAGGTATGGGCACCAAATTATTAGCCAGCCGTTGAATAAATGCATCGTATAAGGCCAATGTCGGCATGGTAATACGAAGAGAAATTATATTACTCTTCTCGTCTTGAATGATTTCCAAACAATCACCGGAAAGATCATTTTCTTCTTTAAACGCATTAAATTCTGTCAGGATTGCTTCCATGAATTTTTGTAATTCATCTCCTTGCTCTTTGGTCAAGACATCAGGTTCGCAAAGCAATTTAATGGTAAGGGTCAGCGATTCGCGATCATTATCAACCAGCAATAATCCTTTCGCGAGCAAATCCGCAATGATTTCCGGGTCAAAATGGGAATCCAAAATCAGTGATTCTGAATCAAATGCGGCAAAGATTTCATCCGTTTTTTCCACAACTTTGCCTGATTTGGTTAGAGATTTATCTTCAGCAGGATTTGCTTTTTCATCAGATGCGTTATCAGAGGTTTCACTGGCACCTCCACCGCCACCAGACCCATGACCAGAACAAAGGCGTTTGGGCGCAATTTCTTTAAAGCAAGTCTTGCAGCGTACTTTTGCTGCATCCTCGGCAGATTCTTTGTTTTCCGCTTCTTTGTGCTTCTCTTTTTCTTTGTTCAAGAGTTGTAATGTCAGCGTAACTGAGGAGACTTTTGGTACGAGCACTTCCGTGACGGGCTGATGCGTTTCTTTGTCTTTTTTCATGAAAAATACCTGGTTCAAATCGGTAACAATACGAAAAATTGTATATGAAATAAGCTCGTTTTTGTTCTTTTTTGGCGGATTTTTACAAGCTTTTTACAAAAGAATGGTTGTTGATCTGGCCAATCTTATGGGTTGGGAGAAGTAGAAAATGGTGTGGGGTTGAATTCCCCGGATTTTTGCTCCTCACCACTTTCCTCTCCGACTTCTTGTGGTGCCGATGCTTGTGCGGTAGTCGTTTGTTCTTGCGATTCAACTGGCTCCAATCCTTGAGTGGAAACAGATGGCATAAGGAGTAACATTGTCTGGGTGCTGTCTGCAGGTTTGGGGAGGGCACTGTCTGCCAATGAGTGAATCGATTGAACTGTTGTAGCTATAACCTCCGGCTTCTCGGGTTGGTTTACATCTTTAAAATTACAATACGTTGATAACCATTGAAACAAGGGCGTTAGATCACCAATAACAGGCTTTGCTATCTGTTGAAACACAGACGGCCCGTTCATGGAATTTGCAAAACTTGCCACACAATCACCCGTTGCCATATCCATGGCACAAAACGAAACGGAGCCTTTGTTATTTCCCCAGTGAAAAGCAATGCTTTTTTCCGGGTTTTTAGGGTCACCCACACTATAAACTCCCATCCCCAAACCCCATTTGACACGCGATGTTTCAGGGGGCAAGGTCGGTGGGAGTTTGTCCAGATCACCCTGCAGTAGTGTTGAGTGAAGATACTCATTTTTAAAACAATATTGTAGAAAGGTGATATAGTCCTCGGCAGTAGTCAGCATCAATCCTGCAAGGGTACCCGGAGCATCATCTGGTAGTGGTGGTAAAGGGGCAAGGTGAGCATCCGGTGGATCGGCTACATGCGCTTTGGCAACAACCCGAGGGATACCATGGAGATGACCGTCTGGCGATTGCCTCTTAAAAGTAGAATTCGCCATACCTGCTTTTTTAAAAAAATCCTGAGCAATTGCTTCCCATTCTTTACCTGTTTTTTTCTCAATCACTTTCTGTAAAAAATCAAGCGCAACACCTGAATAGGTAAATCTGCTTTCAGGATCTGCTATAAATTTTTTTCCATCATTACCATCCTGACCATAGTTTGCCAGACCAGAGCGCTGTCCAATGATCATGCCAATTGTAAGCTTTTCATAATTAGGGTCAGTGCGAAGCTCTTCTGGCCCATATTCAGGATCGTATTGAAAGAGAGGGGTATTTAAAGTCCATTTATCCTTATCGTAATCAGGCTTGTCTTTATCCTGTTCAATCAAATCCAAAACAATAGCTGCTGAAACGGGTTTACTGAGTGAGGCTGCCTGAAAGAGGGTATTTGTATCAACGGGGCTTGGTGCTTGCGTGTCAGCCTGTCCATAGGCTATGGCATGACGGGCGTCTTTTTCTTTTTGATACCAGGCTGCCGATAAGGCAGGAATATTGGCATCATCAAGCAGTTGTTTCATTAATAATGCCTGTTGTTCTTGTCGCTCTTTCATAAAGCACCAATGCGTTCGATAGAATGATAATTTTCAGTTTAAATTATAGCATCAAGTTTATTTCTTGATCAGAGTATAAAGGGATACCTGTCAGGTTCGGGTTAATTCTTTCGTGAACCAAAGGATTAAATCATCATCAAGACAAACCTGGCTACCTGGGATGACACGCTGATAATTCCAAGTAATGCCCAGGCCATCTGGCCTATATCCACGTTTGATATACAGCTTTTGCGCACTGCCATAATCCGGATATAGCCCAACGCCCAAGCCAACAATGGCATGTTGTTTTGATGCTTCTGCTTCAGCGACATCCAGTAAAGCAGAACCAACGCCCTGATTTCTATAGGGTGGCAGTACATTCAAATCCATTATTTCAGGTATTTTTTTATCATGAAATGGTAGATACAAGGAGTCCCATTTGAGGGTAATATATCCGGCAAATTGTTGTTGGTGGAAAGCCAGCCACACTATACGCACATTGGCGGTTTTTTCTTGCCAATAGTTTTCAAAAGTAACACGAGGTTTTGTCCAATTATTGTTTGCAAACTGCTTGACGATATTATCAATATCGGTCGATAAAAAAGGGCGAATAACCACTTGGCTCATAATTTTTTCCCCACTGCTATATCCTCACCGCCACCCTCATAACCATCCGGATCATTAAATGGCATTCCAGCATAACCATTGTTTTTATAAAACGCCAAAGACGTGGGCCTTGATTCTGCATGTATGCTTTTGATCCCCATACTTTTGAGTCGTTGTTCACAAAAAGCCAAAAACTGCCCGCCACATTGCCTGTTTCTTTTATCTTCGTCGATAACAATAATCCGCATAGCGGCCCTCGAGTCTGGCCACAACTGGATATGTGCATAACCAATTATGTTTGTATCCTCATATAAAACATAATGCTCATGCTGTTGATGATTGAATGTCCAGGTATACGGATCCTCAATGTTATGAGGGCCGAAGAAATATTTTTCACGAAAATATTTTGCTGACTCCCACTCCGTTTCATTGCTGCATTTTTGCATATGAAGTTCATTTTTATGATGCATATAATTTCCTGAATTTATTATGCTAATGATTAAACAATGGCAACCAGGCGTATCGGTGCTTCAGTGCCTCCTTTAATTTTAATCGGAAAAATCAGGATGCGACTACCGCAAGGTGGCAACAATGCCGCATTGGCAACATTTTCAATAATGTATTTTCCTGCTCCCAACAGTAATGCATGCACGGTATAGCCATCTTCCGGCCTGTCAGGGGATAGGGTATCAATGCCCAGCCCTGCTATCTGACGGTCCAGAAGTAATTGTGCCGCTCGGAGAGAAACAGAAGGAAAAACATGATTATTATGGTATTTTTCCGGCTGCATCCAGAATTTATCCCATCCCGTGCGTATCAAAACAAAGCTTGATGGAGGTATTTTTCCATATTGCTGTTCGAATTGCGCAACATCCGTAACAGACAGGGTATACCGTTCATGTGCTTTGTCTGAGACGTCGATAACAACACAATTTGCCTGTAAATCGGTTAACAAGAGTTGATCGATGGTGAGTCCGCCAGGTGTGCAATGTGCCGGCGCATCGATGTGTGTGCCGATGCCGGCATCCATCGCAATATGTTGCACCCGAAATTTGACCGCATCCTTGCAATCAGCGTAATCAAGTTGTACGGTATTTTCAAACCCGCAGCTTTTATCCCAGCAGGGTATGGAAGGTTCCAGAGTATGGGTTAAATCAATCCATTGCAGACTGGAACCATGGGCAATAACATTCAGGTTTTTCGCCATATACACCATATTCCATACATAATCAGCCGGTTTAAGATTAAATAATGGGGAAAAACCCTGTTTTTCATAAAATTGATAGGTTTTAAGGTAATTTTCATCGACTTCTGAGGGGGCCAGCGTTTCGACTGTCATAGTAAAAGCCCCTTGAAGATGTGCATATTGAGCTGCTGCATCCAAAAGACGATGACCTAACCCTTTTCCCTGCCAGAACCGCAACACAGCCATCCAATAAATATTGCTGTTTGTGGGATACGGAAACTCAAGACTCAAAAGACCCGCGAATGCGCCCTTTATTTTGGCTGCAAAATTAATACGTGAGCGCACACCCCGTATATACTGTTCATTGCATTCGGGCAGACCAAAATATTCCGGCAAATCAGCCGTTATCTGACGGCATAATACTTCGGCATCGTCTGCTGAAATCAGTTCTATCGAGCAATTCATTTACCACCTGAGTTGTGATTTAATATAAAATCCGTTTGCATCACCTGAAAGATTGCACTCTTTTTGTGGTCAAATTATACTCTGAGCCGGGATTAGGAACAATGAAAATAACGCATACTCATTATAAACAATCGATTCAAGCTCGCCATCATTTTCTGTGCAAATTATTAACCGTTTCATGCTTGCTGTTATCCATGATTTATGGCGCCAATACGTTTGCCAATATCTGGGAACCTTCACCTGGTCTTAAGCAAGTCCCCATTTGGCCTGAAGGAAAGATGCCGGATCCTGTTCCTGACGTAAAACCGGAAAGTATGGAATTAATCACTGACCGTCCAATTGCCGGGTTACCCTGGAATGCAATTTATAATGTTTCCAAACCTACTATGACCGTATATTCACCGCAGGCACACAATACAGGTACCGCAGTAGTTGTTTTTCCTGGCGGCGGTTTCAATGGATTGGCTATTGATTTGGAAGGAACAGAAGTCTGTACCAATATCGCATCTATGGGTATTACTTGTGTTTTGCTGAAATATCGGGTTCCTGATTCTGGCCCCGCATGGCATGATGATTGTGAATGTAATATTCACCCCATAGCGCCGACTGCCCTTCAAGACGCACAAAGAACCATTAGTCTTGTTCGAATGCAGGCATCAAAATGGAATATCAATCCTGATAAAATTGGCGTGCTGGGATTTTCTGCGGGTGGGTACATGGTTGCAGATATTAGTACCCATTTTACAGAACGCGCGTATCAACCCATTGATGCCGCAGATAAAGTAAGCTGTCGGCCTGATTTTGCAGTTGCTTTATATCCTGGCCATTTATGGACAAATGAAGATAGTAACAATGAAAAATTGGCACTTAACCCGGACATCAAAGTTACAGCACAAACACCGCCCACATTGTTGATACAGGCACAAGATGACAAAGTAGATAACATAAATCATTCACTGACATATTATATCGCATTAAAAAATAATAATGTTTTGACTGAAATGCATTTATATGCCGAGGGTGGTCATGGATTTGGGGTGAGACCAACGAACCTCTCTATAACTAATTGGCCAAAATTATTTGATGACTGGCTGGGTAATATACCTTCCGTAAAAAATTGAGAAAATCATGAAACTTGCAATTTAATTTGAGCAAAATCCAGGTGCTGACGAGATACCAATTCTTAATGACGGCATTATACGAGAACACAAAATAAAAAAAGACATGCAACCTCTCGATCTTTTGCCTGGTTTATTCGTAATGAGCAAGGGAAAATTATGAGCGGATGTGTCAGAGATAATATGTATAGTGATTTATTTATTGGTCATTATAATGAAATGGATTGATGATCTTTTAAATAAATAATACTTCTTCATTCAAATATCAGTTGGTGATTTCGGTGTCATTTTGGTGGGATCAAACAAATGCCTGCTTTCCGTTTCTTCCTCAACCAATGATTGTGGTTCATGGCTTGAGGAAGATTGTCGGATTTCGTTTGCTCTTTCCCGATATTGTTGTGTTGTTTCCGGGGAAACGGTTTGGGCAGGTATCGGCTGTAGTGGCTCAGCTTGACGCACGTGATCGTGAATAAACGCTTCCGGTCTGGCCAAACCCCAACTTGGATTTTTTCGCCAATCCGGGTGTAGATCCTCAACCCTGCTTGCAAAACCCCATTTTGGAAAAAAATAATTGTTCGCATGTTGCATCGGGATAGATTCAGGAATAATTTGTTCTGCAAGGACATGTCCATTCCGGGAATTTGCAAAAAAAACTGTAGCTGTCTTATCGGTTAAATTTATGGCTGCCCATGCGCGCCATTCATTCATATTACCTTCATGGTAAGCGGTCGTGACTTTGCCATCATCATCTGTTTGCAAAGCCCAACCCAGACCCCAGGCAACATGTTCAAGATCTGAAGCGGGAATGTGACCTTTGGCTGCCCCAATTCTCCCCGCTTTCCCTTTGTCCTCTGTCATAAAAACCCGGGGAACAAAGGCATTTTGCAAGGCAGCGTCGTGCATCCATGCGTTAACAAAAAGCGCATAATCGGAAGCTGTGGTATGCAAACTATTCACTGACATTGCATCCCACTTTTCTTGCGGATTATTTTTATCACAAATGAAACTGCTGTGATTCATATGCAATGGTGTAAACACATGTGTAGCAGCAAGCGTTTCCATATTGGATGCCGTCAGTTTGTCGATAACCTCTTGCAAATACAAAAGCGCGACATTGGAGTAACCATGTCCTTCCTCTGGTTCAAATTGAAATTGACATACCCCATGCTCCAGGCCCGTCTGATGCGATAATACCATGCGTGCGGTTAAATTGTTTGCAGCAGCAACAGCGGCTTCGTCAGACGTATCAAACTTTGGAACGCCCTGTATATTCAACTTGCTTAATGGAAGAATCTTGGCCAGCGGTGTGTCCAAATCAAAATGATCCAGACCTTCTGGCAAAGTAAATTTGCCTGTTCTTTTTTTTGCGGTATTGGCAGCATTTGCTTCTATTAATTTGAGTACCAGATAAGAAAACACCGGTTTGGAGAGTGACGCCGCTCCAAATACGGTATTCTTATCAACAGCTACTGACTTTCCAGTTACTCTATCAGGAACATCAAACTCACCATGCGAAGACACTTTCCCACCTGCAACGGTAGCAATTGATACAGCGGTAATTCCAGCGGCTTCCATGGTCGCGCGTAAACGCTCTCTTTTTTCTATATCATCTGCCGCCCATTCGGCTGATGGAGATTCGCTTAAAGATAAACCCTCCATTTCGGAATTGGACGCCGCCATAAATAGTCACTCATCAAACATATTGTACTTAAAATATATTGTAGCTGGTTTATCTCGATTGTAGAAACAAAGCTATTGTTTTTATAAAACACTAAGGCGTGTCCTCATTTCGTTCCCGAGAGCGAAAATGTGGGTTATTGTGTGCCATTTTGCGTTTGAGTGAGGCGAATAGTTATTCTATTTAACGAACTCAAACGTAAAATGGCACCAATAAGCCGCATTTGCAGCCCGGGAATGAATTGAGTACACGCCCTAAAGATGCGGGCTTCATATCAAGAAGCGGGCACGAGCAATGGGGTAAAAGCAAAAGACGGGCAACTCCATTGCCCAACTCAAGATACTTTAAGTTCTTGCAGAATAAAGTCCCATATTTCCTTTGCTACATTTATGGAGTTACCAATGGATGGATAATGATGCAAATCGATAGATGGTAAACTGTTATTCTCAAGAAAAACCCAATTTTGTGTGTGCCATGGTTTTGACACGTCATCACAAATAAAATCGACTCCACTGACCCCTATTTTTAGTATATGGTGTACTTTTAAAAATATCTGGATATTTTCAGGACAAACATCATCAGTAACGTTAATGACTTCTGCGCCAGTTCCACAGGTGCTTTTGTGTGAAAGATATATTATCTTGTGTTTTTTGATTATAGTTTGCAAATTGACATTTTGGTTGCGCAAACATTCAGTAGTAAAAGACGAATGTTTATCAACTTGATATATTGCGGATCCGGTTTGATTTGGTTTTCCTCTATATGGATGCCTGTTAAATTGCTCGATTAATTCCCCAATGGTGGAGTGACCATCGCCAATTATGGATGCTTTCATTCGTTTTGCACATGCAATAAATTTATCGCCTATACAAATCACTCTATGCGCCTCGCCTTCAATATATTTTTCAACAATGATTTTAAAATCTATCATTTTTGCAATATCAAAAGCGCGGGATAATGATTGTTCATCATTAATATTGGTACTGACATGATGAGCTAAAGTTGATGATTCTGGTTTGATAACCAGTGGATATCCAAGGGTGCTCGCAAATTGTAGCGCTCGCTTTTTAGTACAAAATGATTTTCCTTGGGGGGTAGGAAGATTATTTTTTTGTAAAATTTTTTTAAATTGCCCTTTATGATCATATGTCCTGGGGTTTTTATATTTGAGATACCTATAGAGTAAAGTCGTGGGTGTGTAATTAAAATAATATTCTCTTCCCTGATATCTCAATAAGTAACTATGTAATTGCAACCCTTGCTTCCGAAAGATATACAAGTCAAGGCCTCTTTTTTGTGCTTCGTCCCAAATCAATTGTAATCTTGTGATCGTTTTGGATCGTATAATTTCTTTGCACATTTGGATATGATTATTTTTATGCATTAACTTTATGCATAAAAATAAATATCTCTCTGTAGCATATAGATCATGGTGTAAAGTCAACGCTTTTCCAAGGAGAATGAGTGGCTTCATTACCCAGTAAAAAAAAGAGTTTATTTTTTCTGCTCTATGGTTGGGTTTGTCTGGATAACAATAGGGGCAAATATTTTGATAATTATATGAGTTCTCTTTGATAGCCACCATTATTTCCCTTTTCTGATAAACCCACGTTCCATATCATTAACTTAAAATTTCAGAATAATTGGATAATCAGCCTACGCTTGCTGCATTTTTGTATATGAAGTTGATTTTTATGTAGCATCCGGCTCAACAACCAGCGAACCTGATCATGGTTTTAAATCAGGACGAATCCCGTCATTCTCGCGTAATGAGCACATGCCGACCGGTTTGTTGTCTTGAAACGCGACAAATGTTAATGGCAATTCACTTTCATACAAATAATTCTGAAAATTTTTTTCCACGCGTGCAAGGGGTACATCGGGCGACCAGATTGAACCCAAAGTTTGGTGCCATATCTGAACCAGGCGTGGTATTGTATCCGGACGACTTTTTAATAGCTCAATGGACATCGTTGTCATTATTTAGCCCCCCCTGGCACAGACAACCATAAACTCTCTCAATGTATTACATAATCTGCCATGCTGAAATGCCATAAGCTTGTCTTTTCCACATGCGCGCATCAATCGATAGTTGCTCAGTGCCCAGTAAACTGGCCATACGCTATTTGTTATGGCAAAAGCATCTATTACCTGCTTTTCAGAATATAGATCCAAATAATTTTTAAGACAAGCATTCTTAATCCGCAAATACCTGGGATCCTCATCGGTAAGACCATGATGTTTTTTTATTTGTTGCAAACAGTTTATTAATGAAAAAAACGGATGGGAAATGACGATTTCACCCAAATCAATAATGGTTATTTTTTGTGACAGTTCGTCTATGAGCGTGTTATTGTCATTAAAATCTGGCTGAACGATCGTTTGTTTAATTGAATTGTCCGATAATTTTTTACATAACTTGAAAACCATAGGAAACAACGTTTCCAATTCAATAATTTCTTTCTCAGACAGTCCATCTTCTATCAAGATATCCTTTTGTGAAAGCAATTCCATATATAAATGCGGTAACTTATCTAATCGCCAATCCGGCACACCTATATCTATAAAAACAACCAAGTTTTCTGCAGTGGCTAATTGCAACGCTGTGAATTGATCAATTGCTTTGCATAATAATTCCGTATCGAAATACTGTTTTAAAATTTCTCGCAATGGCCTGCCAGCGTCTTTCATTAAGAAACAATTTAATTCGGTATTGTCTGCGATAACTGTTGGAACAGAAGCCTGGAATTGATCATGCAATATGCCAATAATTGACGATTCGAGTGCAAGTTTGGCTGGCATGTGCTTCAAATAAATATAAGCTTCAGATGTTTCGAAGCGGGCTATATAAGACCAAGGGGTTTTGAGCACATTCTCTGGCAGCTTGCTTTTGAGCTTGTATCCATTCGATGTAAGAATTTTGCAAGTCCATTGGATAATTTTTTCATTTTCTTTCGTTTTCACAATTTAGCTATTCCTCGTCAAGAAATATTGCCTGGTTGAAATCTTGCTCTCTCAAAAAGTGCCGAGAGTTGCCTGAAACAAGCTGTTTCACATCCATCCTCCAAAGCCCATGCCCAGGCAAGAACTGCTTGTACGTAACACCAATCAAGTATTTTTTGCTCAGATAGTGAGAGTAGTTTGGCAAAATGGATAATGCGGTTTTGAATGATGTGCCATGCAGCTGTATCAAGCGTCAGTAATTCCGGTATAGGATTGCGAATAAAAGCCGCTACTTCGAAAGCAGGTTCGCCGATCACACCTTTGGGATCAATAACCATCCAGGTACTGCCGTTTTGCAGAAGGTTATCATGATGCAAATCCCCGTGAAGTAATACTTCGCGGGCTGATGTCAGCATCAAGTTATCACGAAGCACTCTTGCTTTTTGTAGAAAATGCAAGGGTATTTCCCAATCCTTGTCCAATGCTGCAAGCCAATCTTTTACATAGGGAAACCGGTTGTTTAATGGTATCGGTGCGCTGTGCAAGCGATTTAAACAGTCACAGGTGATGCGTATAGCTTCACTATCATTTTCCGGAAACGAGGATTTTAACGAAACGCCTGGAATGGCGCGTTCCAGGAGAAGCATCCCGTCCTCTTCGGCAAGCATATTAACAGCACCCAAACCCTCAAAAGCCTTAAGCGCCATAGCTTCGCGCTTGAGGCCGCTTATATCAAGACCCAATTTCAGGATAACTGGCTGTGAAGTTTGCATGCCAGTCATGACATAATTGTAACTTAAATTTTTAACGGCTTTTAAATCAGATAATCCATGGACTGCGGCTATCTGCCTGACCCGTTTTGGCAAATCAGCCAACCACTTCCTCCCTTGTTCGCCGTATTGATCGTTGATGTTTTTTTCAAGTAGCTCCATGAACTATTTTTCCTCATGCATGAGTCTAATGACCTAATCGCATCGACTTACCCTCAAAATCAGATAATTCACTATCTTCATCATTCGCATCTCTTTCATTATACTGATTTTCACTTATAGAAAGAATCAAAGGCTCGCTGGTCATTTCATCGGATGACTCGTCAGCAGCTTGCACCGGTCCCCCAAGTGCGGTTAATAACCGACCTGTTGAGCAAGAAGGCAATGATTCTTGTTGGTGATAAGAACGCCATAATTGTTGGTAGAGTGGACATGTTGCCAATAACTCATCATGACTCCCTTGCGCCGCGACTCGTCCCTCATGAATCACGATAATGGCATCAGCCGTTTTGGCTTCTGTCAATTTGTGCGTAATCATCAGACTGGTAATCCCCTCGTCGGTCATTTGATCGATGCCACTCAATATTTGCGTTGCCGACTGGCTGTCCAAAGAAGCCGTGATTTCGTCCAGCAGGCGAATTGGACTTCTCTTGATGAGCCCTCGCAAAATCGCTACTTTTTGCTGTTGACCGCCGGATAAACTTTTTCCATCTTCACCTACTTGGGTATCCAGTTTGTTTTTGAAAGACAGAAGAAATGCTTCCAGATTGCAAGCCCTTGCCAAAGCCCAGATAGTCTCATCATCCACTTCGTCAGGGTTTGCGGCACCAAAACAAATGTTTTCACGAATAGTTCCTTTAAACAAATTCGGCGTTTGGCCAAGCAAACTGATGTTTTGCTCCAAAGATTTGAGGCTCACTTCAGCGATATTCTGACCATTGATTCGAATAATCCCGCTTGCAGGTTTGTAATAACCATACAGCATATTAAAAATAGTCGTTTTTCCGGCACCGCTTTCGCTGACTAACGCCACCTTTTGACCGGGCTGAATGGTAAAGGAAAGGTTTTCAAACAATGGAGAATTGTCTGACTCCCCTGGTTTTGGTGCGTGTATAAAAGTTACATTTTCAAATTCAATGGTGGGCGCAATGCCTTCGAGTAATACAAGATGTGTGTCCGGGTGTAATTCAACCAGTTCATCGGGTTTGGACAGCTCCTTGAATACAAATTTCAAATCAGGCCAGTCTGCAAAAAGTTGATTGACCGCCTGTCCAAAGGCCGGGAACAAATTGGCCAGCGAATTCAGATAACCGGCCACCACAACAAAATCCTGTACACTGTATTCTTTTGTTACCACTCCGTGACCCACATAAAGTGTTGCGAGCAGCATGCCTGCGCGCGAAATGGCGTATTGTCCCAAACCAATTTGCAAGGGCTTGTTCATGCCAACAATATTGGCTTCTGTCATGCGACTTAAAGCTTCATCCACACCTCGCATGGTATATTCAAACTGACCGAAATCACGGATGGTTTTATAACGCGCAATTGCGCTGGTGAAGTTGGAAAATGCTTCATTTCCGGCTGTAAGTCCTTCTGTGCGCGCATCAATAATGGGTTTTGCTGTGAGCGCGCCATATGCAATATACGATACCAACATCGCAAACAAGCCGCCACCCATAGCAAAACCGTAACGGCTGGATAGCAGATTGCAAGCTATCGCGATTTCTACCAAAGTAGGTGCAACCTGGGTCAATAATGGCGTTGCTACACTGCCAACTGCAAAGCCTTTTTGCATCAAAAACAGTTGATCGCCAAACGAGGTGTTGACGTGATAATCCAGTGATTTTTTTAGCAAATGCTCTGTACCGGTCTTCAATATTCTTTTTGTCGTGTTGGCGGTAACGAGATTCATCGCTTGATCGCGTAAATTCGGAAGTAATTGAGCAAGCGTGTATGCGGCTATTAAAAGGCCGATCAAAGCCTGCCTGGATAAATCAATGCCGGCAATTTCCGCAGTTTCATCATCGCTTGCGAGCAAATTGATAGTTTCTCCAAAAAGCCATGGTGTTATAAAGTTCATGCCAGTACTGAGCCCGGTAAGCACCGCACCCATACCAATGCCAGGCAGATTCTCTTTTGAAAAGATAATCTTGCTCAAGCCGCTAACAATATGTGAAAGCGGAATATCATCTGCAATGCGTTGCAGTACCTCTGGTTGTGCTTCGTTTTGATCGGCATCGATTTCAATGAGCACCTCTTGATCCGGAGCAGCTGGCGGTGCAGTCTCATCCCTCACTAAAAATATTATTGTCCAAAAAAACTGGTTTATTAATTGAAGCATCCGGATCATAATTACCTCCAATGACCCGGTACATCCAAACGGGACTTATGAATAACTTACAGACTTTATTGATGAATTTTAACATTGCAACTTGATTTAATTCTGGATATTTTACGTCAGTATTGTAAAAATATTGCAAGTATTAATTCTTGTTTCATATCAATTTTAAAAACTAATCTACACTGTAATTCGTCACGATTTTTTTCGCAATACAGTAATATTACTGTATTGTAAAAACTTGTCAGGAGTAAAAACAGCTGTTTCTTTATAGTAGTTAGCGTGGATACCTGAGCATGGCCAATTATCCGATCTCTTTCATAATGCAAATCATGCTAAAATCCCCAAACCAATTGCTCCAATTCATATACTGATTTCACACTTTGCCAACCATCCATTCTGATTTGAATATTTAAATTACTATACTTATGCAACAGCAATAATCCCATGAGCTGTTGGCTCAATGGTTGGGTTAATTCGTCCGGCGTGTATCCATATGACATCAAAAACACTTTTAACAACGGCTTGTCCCCTTGAATTAAAAAGGCACCAGGCCCTAATAAATCATACTGATGCAAACCCAACATGGCATCTCCGAAGTCAATCAACCCATCTATGTGCCAGATTCCGTCCCTTTGTTTTACCAAAAAATTCATTGGGGTATATTCCCCTGTTAAAATTACCGGCGCTTTGATTTTTGGTAAATTGGCTTTAATGGATTCAAGATATTCTGGAAGTTGTTGTAATAAATGCGCAGGCAGCTTTAGGGATTGATGATGGTTTACGCAGTTACTCAGTTGTTTTCCTATAAATTGTTCCCAATGACAATCAATTGCCTCCAATCCATCGGTGGGCAGTGTATGCACTTCTTTGATTAATGAGCCTAACTCGCGAATGATAATCATTTTATTATCATAATGCATGCTCGGCCAAAGTGTTTCCAGCAAAGTCCCTTCCAATTTGCTCATCACAATATATGGCCACTCGGCAAGCTCTCCGTGGTATTGAAGATCTGGTGTGTTAACCGGGAGCTTATCCTGAAGATGCTTCATCACCAACCAATCGCTTTGGTATTGCTCTTGATGAAATGGAGGAAAAATTTTGATAACGTGTTGATCGCCGCACTCATAAACGATGTTGGTGCCTTCCGAAAAAAGGGTTAGCGGTAGCTGTGGCAGGCAATGCCGATGCATAATTTGTTTGGCAGCTGCTTCATGCATGTCTGTTTTTAATTTAAAGTTCTCATAATCATTCAAACGAATGAATGGGTGGAAGGATTGGATTGGTGTCATCGATGATCATTTTTGTAAGTGTCCTTGTGTTTGAACCTCAGGGTAAAAAATATGCCCTTGCAGGTACAATTTACAAGAGCCGGACATAAAAACGCGATTGTCTTGCACTCTGCAAAGCAATGCTCCCTGACGTTTGAGACCCTGGATGGCCTGAATTGTGTTTTTGCCCAGTCGCTCGCTCCAGTAAGGTGCAATGACACAGTGTGCTGAACCGGTTACGGGATCTTCCGGAACATCGCAACCGGGATAAAAACAACGTGAATAGACACCTCCATGGCTATCTGGCGCAGACAAAATCACACCTCGTGATGGCCATTTGCCAATGACATCCAGTTCCGGTCGTGCATTCCTGACATCCTCTTCATTATTCAATATAACCAGCAAATCAAATGTACTTTCATAGACTTCTGCTGGATGCATACCAATCGCCTCTATCAATTCTGATGCAGGCGTAATTTTTGTGTAAGGCAATGCGGGAAAATCCATCTCCAGTTTGTCGTTATGCTTCGTGACCCTCAGCTCGCCACTTTGGCTGTTAAAATTCAGCTGTTTTGCAGCAGGATTAAGAAACTCAAACACAACAAAAGCGCTGGCCAGAGTCGCATGGCCGCAAAGGGCAACTTCGGTATTGGGTGTAAACCAACGTATCTGGTAATAATCACCTTCCTGAACCAGGAACGCCGTTTCAGACAAATTATTTTCCATAGCGATAGACTGCATGAGATCATCTGGCAACCATTCTTTCAACGGACAAACTGCTGCCGGATTCCCTCCAAATAAAAAGGAAGTAAAGGCATCAACCTGGAAGATGGGTTGCTTTTTCATAAGGTCTCCTGTTTTTGCAAGGCTATAATATACCATTAATCGCAGATTTTATTTTGCTCTTTTTCAGCGCATTTTTCGAAATGCGCAAGAATCACGAATGCGGGCATTCATAAAGATTTTCCATGATTTATGCAAAATCTCAGCATCAGCTGTTAATTGGCTGTTAATTGATTAATGCTTTGAATCGCTTGTCTGATTTCAACAGGCGCCAATCCATCATTAACAGGTAAAGGTATCCGCACCTTGTAAAGTTCGCCGCCATTAACCAGAACAAATGCCTGGCCTTTGGGTAACGAAATAATATCATTGACATCAATCATCGGCACTGACGTTGCCTGGACTCTATCTTCATTAGTTGTATTAAAATAAACCCCATCCTCACTATGCGGGGTATCATTCACCATGGATACCTGGGTATGACCAACCACACCAACCTCTGGTAGTAATTTTATCAATAAATTGGCTGTTTCTTCATTTTTTACCCTGAGCATAATCAAGGTATTGAGGTTGCCCTCGGTAACATCCGCTTTTGCTTTTGACCCCAGCGCCACCTCCATATCTTGAATAGTCTGAGCATAAGCCGTAACCTGAAACCCGGCGCCGCCAGCCTTATTAAGAATTTTGACGAACGAATCCTGGATGATTTCTGACAGCTCGTCGCAATGCAGGTTCAAGCGGTATTTGGCATTGCTTTCTTTGTAGATTTTTCCAGCGGTAGATACCAGATCAGACAAAAATGCTTTACCTACGGCTTGAGCGATATTGGGATTGGTCAAGCTGTCCAAACCAATATAGATGACCTTCTTTTCCTTAATAGCCGCCATCAGCTCGATTTCATTGCAGGTGTTATGAAAGGAGAATATCCCGGTAGCATTGCTTTTGTTGATTTCTGAGAGCACTGGACCGACGCTGGCTGTGATTTTGTCGTAGTAGTGTTTGTCCATGATTGCCGCATCATATAAATCAATCAGAACCTGATCGTGCAGACTTTCCACGTTTCCGGCGGCGATTGTTTTGCTGATGTGGCTTTTCAGATATTCAATGACGGCTTTGGGCCTGTCCATTGGTGCGGCGTTTTTATGTTTGCGATTGCTGCGTTCTTCGTGGTTTGTCAGGATGGATTCTATCTGCTCGTGATAGTCCGGGTAATGAACTGGCATGATTGCGTCGGCATAGGCCATGAGTAATTGATCCAGTCTGCTGATGTAAAAGGCGATAGACTTATAAGTTATTGGCTGCTTCATTTCTTCAAGGCAAATCGCGACGATGTTGACGTATTTCCAGGCGAAGGCTGCGAATTGTTTTCCTTCGCCTTCTGCGGCGATGGCATCGGTAATTCGGGTGGCTACTTCGCTGACCTGGTCGTAATTTTTTAAGGGGTTATAGTGAGCCGACAATTCTGGAAAACCCAAATGCACGATGCGAAAATCTTTGAGTCGCCCGGCGGCTTCGCAGGCTGAGTACATATCGCGCACCAGATCCAGATCACCTTTGGGGTCGACCACGATTACTGCGTCGCCGTTGCGTATATCCTGATTGATCAGAATACTGGCCAGTCTTGTTTTGCCGACACGAGTGGTTCCTACAACAAAGGTATGGCCGACGCGTACGTCTTGCGGGATATAAACCGGTGCGTCTTTTTCTCCTAATCCATGCAAGTATGGACTACCGCCAACGGCTGGGTCGGGTCTGAACGGATTAAATTTGGTTTGGCTGCAGAGTAATTTTGCAAAAATTGTTTGCTCATGGTTTTGACAATAGTCTCTGACCGTTCGGAAACATTTTCCTCTCTGCATAAAAGATTCGTTTTTGATTTGTTTGATCTGGTGCAAGCGCTGGGTGTGATGCGGGAACCAACGGAATCCTTTTCCGATAAACAGCCATTTCTGCGATAGTGGTACCTCGGTAGTTGAAAGCGCGTAATACGGCATGGTTATCAATCGACGCTGGAATCGTTTGATTCTCAGTGCCTGTAATCCTCTGAACAGACTCAAGCCTCCCAGACTCATCCCGGCGTAATAACCCATGCCCTGCGTTAATAAAAACAAATGAGGTTTGCTGATAGCGAGCGCGGCCAATGCCGCACAGGTTATGCTGGTGTAGATTTCGGTTGCTTCGCGTAACAGATTTTCAACGGGATAATCGGCCATGATCATCTCCACCAGGTCAGTAATTCAAACACAGCCATGGCGGCCAGCAAGTACCATTTGGCGTTTAGTGCAATTTGAATTTGTTCTGGAGTAAGCTCGCATTCCTTGCTTCTGGCATGTATTAATCGCGGCCATAAGTAGTAAATAAAGATATAAATCAGACCATGCAGAATATGGAACCCGCTTTGATGTGTGCTCAAAAATTTCTGCGCTTGATTCATCTCCTGACTGAATTGCAAAAGCACAGGTGCAAGTAGTAAAAGCAGCAGCACTGGCATAAGGTATTTGAACGTGACTATAATGGTTGAACGAATGTATTTTTTTAACATGGAAATCTCCTGATGATTAGGAATATCAAAAGTCGTAAATCCATGGCCTTTTCGGCGTTGAGAATCCTTTGGAAATTGGCACTGGTATTCTTGCAACTAATAGCCACCATTGCTTCGGATGATCGCTCCAAACCGTGTCATAGCGCCCTCAAAGCGCAAGCGCTTTTTGATGAGGGCTTGATCAGCATCGATGAATACAATAAATGTGTCCATGGTGATGGCGGATAAATTACACATTATAATTTCCCCATGCTTGCCACTTTAACACCGGTTTTAGCTATATCACTCCCTGCCTTGGCAGCATGATCACTGTGTTGGCTGGCTTCCGTAATCAGACCTGATAATCCCGCTCCTGCTTCTCCACCAAAATGACTCGATAATCTCATCAACAACATGGGTGCGATAAAATAAAACATCACAGCCATATTACGCATGGCTGAAACGGCATCATTTTGCCCTAAAGGATCCAGAACACTTCGCTCAACAAAACCCACCAGGTGCCAGAGGTATTGCAGGAAAATCGCCATGATGTATAGTCCGCAAAGGCTACCCAATGCTCTGGGATTGTATCCGCTTAATGCCAATACAACCGGGGTCATAATGATCAGGAAAAAATACAGGAAGGCTTGCATCACCGGCAGTGTTTGCATGATTGCTTCACGTTTTAACGGTGTTGATGTCCAGGATTTTGTCCATTGACCTATGTTAACCAGACCATGCGAAATCGTGCTGCCAAAAGCGCCGTTGGTGTTGTCCATGAGGTTTTTGACGCTGTTAGCCTGCATGTCGCGGCTGTCGTTCAGCAGCATTTTGGCGATGTAATCTTCTGTGGTTAATTGCGAGCCCCATGCTTTGGGGTGGGTAGATTTGAAGGTACGCACTCGGTCTGAGACTGCGTAATAATTCAGATGGCTATCAAAAACACTGGCATTATTGGCTACCTGAACCAAATCAGTTTTCAGCTTTGCCCACCATTGGTTGCAAGTTGGATATCCTTGTTCTGGTAAATGGCTGTAATCTATATCGCCGCGCTGTGCTGCTTTTTCCAGATTGCTGTTGGGTGCTTCTTTAAAGCTGAATCCTGGCACCGGTTGGCGCGCATGAATATTGCCGTAATACAGGGTTTGAAAAACTTTCGATCCGACCCATTTCAGATCTTCTTCCCCACCGTACTTTTTCAGGATTTCGCCTACTTTGGCTTTGTCATGCGGTTCATTGTAATAACTGTTCCTGGCTTCGAGAAAACATTGCCGATGAAAATTCAGGGCCTGTTCTCGAACGTCGGCTGGCAGGTAAGTTGAGATCAAATCTCCTTCAATCGCTTGCAAGCTGTCGGTGCAACCAGTGACTTTCATCAAACCGTAAGTCAGGCCTGACATGTAATTTTGCAAAATGGCAAAACCGATGGGTATTTTCACGTTGTTGGTCAGAACATCGGCGAAAGCTTCGTCATAGGTGGTGCCGGTGTCTTTCAGGGTGGAGGTTTTGGCGTCTGAGCCTTTTTTAATGCCACACATGGGTTTGAAACTCAGCGCTTTTTCTTCCAAAGGCACACAGGGATAAACGAAGATGCCGCAGATTAGGAAGGTTATTGCCAGCTCATACAGAAAATTGTTCAGCGCATGTTCAGCTGCATGGTGGGTGGATCCTGCCGGAGCCAATACATTTTTCAGAAAACGATAGCCCACCATGAGAAAGCCAAGGTAGAGCAGCCCTGTTTGCCACAGGGCGTTGAACAAAACCTCGTATTGCTGCCAGCCCAAATACGTGGTGTACAAGGACAAAGGACTAAAAACAACCATATCAGGCTCCTTTGGAATCAGATTTGAGATAAACGGCACCGTTTTTCACATTCGATTGTTCGTGATCTTCACCCGGCAGGCCTTTTGCTATTTCGTTGGAGCGCATGTCCATTAGCAATCCAAGTGTTTCGGTCATCATTTTCTTGCGCACGTCATTTTCAAAAGCAAGGGAATGAATATCGTCGTCAAGTTTCTTCAGAGCGAAACGCACCATATCGAGCGCTGGTTTGAGGTTTTGTACTTCCTGAACCTGAAGACCTGCTTGCAGGATGCGGCGCATCATCATGGCTTTGTCCAGCATGTTTTGAACGGCGATTTCTTCGGCCAGTTTGGACACGGTGAGGCTTTGTTCCTCCCGAGGCATGCGCTGGATAGTAATGATGATTTCATCAGTTATCTTTAAATTCGATGCACTGACCAGATTGAGTTTTTCCTCAGTCAATTGCCATTTTTTATCGACCAGTTGCCACAAAGCTTTGGATACATTGGAGGTACAAGTGTTGCTGCTATCACAACTTTGCAGAAGGGCTGAGAGTCCAATGCCTGCTTTGGCGTCATGTTTGCTGGGGTCGGCTTTGTCTTCGCTGGCACTGACGTGGATATCCCCGAGAACCTTTACTGCCCAGTTCCCAGCCTCTGTAGGTGTCTTCCAGTTTTGCGTCATAGGTGTATTGGTATCGGCTTTATTAACATTGTTGAGGGGCTTGCGGTTCAACAGGATGTTGTAACCGGCAATCACCACATCATTAATGACTTTAATCGGCCTTTGGTATTTGCCACCGGCATTACCGCTCTCTCGGCCTATCCAGGGCAAGCCGTATTCATCCCGTTTTTTTGCGATGTTTTTCGCCGTTTGTGTGACGTCCACGTTTTCGGTTTTGGCGCGTTTGGCGGCTTCAAGCCAGCCCTGACTATCGGACACTGACAAAATGCCTTCCATCGGTGATTGACCTTCCTCCATCTTCTGTTTGGTGTCCTGACAATCCCGCACTTTAACGCTGAATTCATTCTGTGCGCCTGCAGCGGTATTTTGCAGAACGTTATACAGTGCCGGCATGGATTGTTGCAGTTTATACATGGGATAACCCGCGACTGATCCTTTCAGATTATCAATGATGCCACCCGGTATGTTCATGGCGGAGGATTTCATGTCCTGAAAAGTATTGGTGATGGAAACCACCGGATTAAAGCCGCTGCAGGTGAAGCCCAAACGGCTGTCGATGTTGCCGCCGATGGTGATGGTTTGATCGTTGTTGACAGGCGGCACATACAGGTTGGAAGTGCCTCCAAGCTTGTAGTAATAATCCGACTGGTTCGGCAGCAAAGAGCTGGCCAACAAGACTTGGGGCATAAAGCATGTAATCAGAGCTATGGTTGTTTTCATAATCACTTCCTATCGTTTTTGGGGTTGACCTACTTTGGGGAATGACAAGGCTGGAACATACTTTCCCTTGTGCCGAACGCAGCCCCGGTATTTACGCCAGACGACAAAGACATAATTGCCATTGCCGGCTTTATCGTCGTCAATACCCAAATCACTGACGTCTGCCGGATTGATGTTGCGGTTTTTGGGATAGACTTCCTGCCAGATAACCCGTTTGCGTTCGGGGTCGAAAATCACATTGGACACGACGCAATTTTTGCCGCAAGAATTACTAGTGCTTTGGGTAACATGTAGACTGTTTTTGTTGGTCACGATATCCGCGGCATGCATGGCAGCGACTATCGAGGCACGGAATCGTGAAGGTTGGGTTACACGCATGAGTCTTGGAGTTTCATGCCCCCAGATGTCAGACTGGCTGCCAATATCATGATTAAAAAGCAAATTGGGATGCGTTGCCATGTAAGCGATTTCTGCAAGCTCTGTGCGATCGGACACAGCGTCAGCCTCGCTGAGATAATAAGGATAGCCAAACCGTGTTTCCGGTTGATGGGTTACAGCAGGCAAACGATACAAGCCGGCTGGGCTGCCGATGACATCCACGATTCTGGTGCGCTCATCATCCATGTGCATGCTGCTGATTTGCCCGGAATCTTCACCAAAGCCCAGGTCCGAACCGGTCGCCAGTTTGTAGGTTTTTTGATAGAGCGCACGGCTAGCCGCATTTTCAAACAAGGCATTGGCTTCAATCCAGGGATTGGTTTCAGGCCGGTTGGTCACCGTCACAATTAAATCCGGAATAAATTGCTCGACTGCGGGTATCTCAACCAATTTCGGTGGCAATCCTCCAACCGCCCAGGTACAGCTGCCAATGATTTTGTAATGGCTGTTGCTGAAGGTTTTTTCAATCACACGCGCAGCTATGCCAAAGCTGCTGATGGGGTGAGGTGGCTTCAGACTTTCATCGGCGAAGGCCGAACCGGCAAAGGCACATAACAAGACCGGACTAATCTTCATAAAAGCAATCATCCGCCTGTTGCTTTTGAGATTTGTTCTCCAATCGATGGGCGATGATTTCAGCGGCTTTAAGGACATCATGATCATTCTCCAATGCGTGGCGCTCGGCTTTCTCGGATTTTTCATTCATTAACAGGGCTAACAAGTAACGGGGTGGAATCACACGAAACAATCCCTGGTAGCGTGAACCTAAAAGAACGGCTTCCGCATACAGGCCTTTTTGTGAATCGATGTCACGAATCAAGGCTTCCTGCTGCGGAGTCAGTTGTTTGAATTGTTTAATATCGGCGAGTTCGTTTTCATCGAGTCCTAGAGCAATCCAGGTTTCAATCAGTGAAAGGATTTTGGTGGCTTTGGCTGAACTCATATCGGCAATGTTTTGCGTGACCGGCACCAGCCATAAACCCAGTTTTCGCGCCACTTTGGCAATAAGCGTGGCATAAGACACAATCACGTCAATTTCAAATTGCAAATGCGCTTCGTCGATGATTAGAAACATTGGGCGTTTGTCGTTTTGCGCACGCTCAGCCATGGCAAGAATACGTGGCAACAAAGACACCATAACCAATGCAAGCTTTCCTTTGTCGTCCTTGATGGCCGAAATATCAATGTGAAAAATATCAAAGTCATCCAGTGGTTCGGTTGGCACGTTGAAAAACCGCGCTTTGCTGCTATTGATGACATAGCTTCTGAGTCGGTCAGCCATGTCCTGAATGCGATCTTTTTTGCGAGGGACGGTTTCGTTAACCAGTCGCTGCTCAAAAGCTGCAAGCACATGCTCGGTCAACATTTGCGGAACGCCTGCGTTAGCGGATGCGATGATGGCATCGCTTAATACTTCTATCAACAAGGTTTCATCGGCCAGGGTGAAGCCCTCTTCCTCACGCACATTGGCTTCGGTGATCATGGTTCGCAAAGCCAATGCGAGTTCGGTTAAATAACTGCGCGATTCGGCATCACAGGCAAGTTCCTCACTGGTTGCCTGATGGGATTGACTGCTTTTCAATTCCATCAGTTTTTCTGCGAGATTGGCAGCATTGCTTTCGCTCAGATTTTCGCTGATTTCAGGGATGGCCTTGTAAGCATCGCAAAAAGGATTTAAGGGTATGGCTTTGTCCTTGTGATTGGAGAGCAAAAGCTGACGGGTCTTTTTTCCTTGTGCCTTGCAATGCAGGAGAATGCGATCAAAAGAATTACCCATTTCAAACAAAACGATGCGGGCATTTTTAACGGCCATCAGCGAGTTAATCATCCAGCCTATCAAAACAGATTTGCCACCGCCTGAGTTGGCGAACAAGGCCATGTGCGAATTTTGGCTGATAAAATCTGTGTGCAGCACATCAAACAGAACCGGTTCGCCGAGGCGATTAAAAAAGGTGAAACAAGGCAAATGTCTTGCACCCTGGTTGCGTCCATAAACGGGCAGAAGTGCTGCAAGTTCAGATGCATACATCAGCCTGTCAAACCGTAAATACTGACGAGCGAAGGCTGGCACAAAGTTAAAAGGCAAGGCATTCAGATAACTGTTAAGTGGATGCAAATCATAGCTGGACGGTATCAAAGGCATCTTGGCGTCAATGAACAGCTCCTTTAATTCCTTTTCAATCCGGGCTGATTCTTCCTCTGTTTTAGCACGGTAGTAAATTGCCTGATTCACCCAGAAAAGCCGGTTGCCCATGGACAACTCATCGCGAGCAGTACGGATATCATCCCGTACCTGCTGCGGCTTCAAACTGGTGCCGACGATGCCTTTTTCCAAACGCATAAGATGTGCATCCAGAGCTTCATCGTTACTGAAGGTCACTTGAATGGTGTAAGTGGCACCTTCCGGTAATTTATCAAGCAGCGCATAACGGTGTTTGGGATTGGCCTGCGGTTTTTCCCGAGATAACAAACCCGTTTCTGGTGCCTCTCTCAAACCGTCCACGTATAAAATGCGGTGCTGGTGGCCATCGAAAACAAATCCTTTGTCGTTGCTTTCCGGTGGCGTGAAAAATATGGCCTGACTTAAATTGTATCCGGCAGGTTGCCTGCTTTGAGGATAGGGAAAGCGCTTAAGCAGCGCATCCACGCTTCCACCAGTCAATACAGGTTCCGGATTAAACCAGCGCACCCACCAGTTATAATAGTCTCTGCCAGTCAATCGCTTAAGCTGCAAGCCCGGTGATTTCAGCTTGCTTTCAATCTGTGCCATCACGTCCTGATGTTCAATCAGCGCCTGTTCGCGTGTAGCTTTCACCTGTTTATATTGGCGATAAAATAACACCCGAATGCGTCTTCTGCGTCCCCGGTATGGCATATCAGTTTTGGGATCCAGAAACAGGCCTTCGGGTCTTTCCATTTTGGTGAACAAGTCATCGAGTCGTGCCAGATAATCCTGGGTAAATGGCGTTTCAGCGATGTCCGGTTCAATGTGTTTGCTGATGTGGTTGAGTACCGGCTTTAAACTGTACTCATCATTCACATACATTTGCATAACCCAGGGGTCGTCCTTATGCAGGGGAACCACCGCCGCAAAGGTATCGCGGATTTTATTGAATACCGCATCCAGATGATCAGGAGAAGCCGCTTCAGCTGGAATGCTGGCCAGTTCAAAGCCTGAACCAATGCTTACCCCATCATTCAATAAAAAGAGATTTTGCTTGTCGCAAAAATCCACGATAGACAGACGGTCTGGCAAGGATGGATTGGTATTCCTGTAACCCGCCCTGATAGTCTTTTCAGTCAGGGCATCCCCTGATAACCAATTAAATAATCGCATAAAGCAAACTCTCAATAACGCTCAGATGCCAAAGCAAACTGATTTTGTTTATAGAGAAAAAATCCAGTGGTATAGCCGGGTTTAATCAGCTGCTCGTCACCTATCAGAGCCACATGCGGAAACACGTAAATCGGGATTTGCGGGTTATCCAGCGGCTTGAACAGGTTTTGAATTTCATTGCTTGCATCACGGGTGTAACCGGCATAATTGACTGGTTTTGCCGGGCGTTTGACCGACCAGCTTTGCACGGGTTCACTAACGCTTTGCTGATAAAGCTGGCTCACAGTCAAACCTCCTTCCGGTATCGCGCTGGATGTGACAATCGATGAAGCACAAGCGTTTAATGCCAAGGCGCTACCGAAGGCTAAAATCATGCGTAAACTGTTTTGAATGGCCATAATCCAATACTCTCCCGTTGGTTTCTTTGTCGAGGTTGATGGTTTGTGTGAGGTGCAGTGAAAAATGATTGGGGCGGAAGCCTACGCTGGCCGGTACAAACACCATGTCGAAGCTGCCTTGAATGCGTTTTTCCAGCCAGTCAGCGGCTTTGACGGAGCCTTGGGATAAAGCACCACCGAGCGCGTAATTACCCATAGAGCCGGTTGGCGTACTGCTTGCGCCATTGGCGTTGGCTGCATAGGTCATTTGCCATTGCGACAGTGCATTGCCAAAACCTTTCACACCATCTGAGGCAACCATGGCAGTTAAGACTCGCGGCGCGTTGGTGAAGTACTGGCCTTTGATGCAAGGGTTGCCGAAGGCCGTGGTGAGATAACCCAGACTTTCGTTATTAACCATCTCGGCAGTTCCGGTCATTTGCTCCTTGCCCACGGTGACAAAATGGCCATCGTCAAATACAAACAAAGCGGAAGTAACGTAGGCGCGAACGCAGCTGATGTTATCGAGAAAGGAACCCACACCTATGGCATAGCCGTTGATTTTCATACCAGAAATATCGGAAGGTAGGGCAATGCCGTTAGCGGCCATCAAGTCACCTTTGTTGATGATGGCGGAAAAGGGAAACAGCGGCTGCATTAATTTGCCTTCTACCGGCACCTCTCCGATTAAAGCAGATAGCAAGGTGGTGCGACCGAGATCGGAGCCTGCCGGGATGGTGTAGTAAGGAATAGCTTTTTTCTCTTTATCTGTTTTCACACGGGCTGTTTTGGTCAGGGCTTTAGATTTGGCTTTGAGTCTTTCCCAGTAGGCGATTTCGGCTGGTTTGTTTTCATGCTTCATCAACAACTGGTCTATGTCTTTGATACCGTTGGCAGGCTTAACCGGTTTTCCTTCGATGGCATAGGCGACACTGTCCGATTGAGGTGCTTTCATTTCTGCAATTTGCGCTTTCAGGGCGTCCAGCTCTTTGATTAGTTCAGAGTTATCCGTCTCAGTAGGCTTGCTATTTTCCAAATTTTTAAGCGCTTTGTTTTGTGCCTCAATACTGGCCATTTTCTTTTCAGTTTCCTGCAAGCGCGCCGCCACGTCTCGAATGTTGTCGTTGAATTGACTGGCTATCGCTTCGTTCAGATTATTGGGATCGTGGGGTTTTTCGACAGATTCCGAGTGATGACTGCTGTTGAGAAAAATCAATGCGGCCACGCCAACCACAGCACCTGTCAAGACTTTAATTCCGGCATTCTTTTTCATCGTACGTACTCCCGAGCTCTGACCAGTGCTTCATGAAAAGGTCTGTCCGATACTAAAAATACGGTTGTTGTATCTTCCTTGCCGCGGGGTGCAAGCGTGTTGGTGGGGTAAAATGTCGCGGTTTGCCAGTTGCCGCTCATGCGTCGCGGATCAACGATCACGTCCTTGTTGAGCAGGTTTTTCAGCTCCACAGCCGTTACATAAAACGCACCACCATGCCAGGAAATCAGTGGTCGTGCTTCCATGCTGGCACCATAAACGAGGCTTATCAGACGTCTTGTTTGCATGGGGGTTCGGCTAACACCGTCCGGAATGACCAGCAGGCGTTGGGGTGCATATAAGGATTGAATGGCAAAACGGGTCAGTGTGATAGCGTTGATATCAAAGGCATTGGCACTTTGCGGCGCACCGGCTTCCTCTTTGCTTTCAAGTAAAACTTCAATTGGCTTGCTTGCCGTAATTTTGTCATTGGCTGACAAGGTGAGAATAATGACCTCACCCTGGGGCATAAGCTGAACCAGCAGACGTTTGTTTTCAAAGGCTTGTTTCCCTTTCAGATATAACGCATCCTGTACTTTTAACACAGTGATTTTGTCGCCGGCTTCATTATCGACAATGCTGATGGCTTGGGGAAAATGCACCAGCCGCTCTTCATTCAATGACAAGCTTAAATGTATCGGTGTTTTATCCCACAGAACATGTTCGGCATCGAGTGCGAACAGCTCGCAGCTGCTGAATAAGGCCAGTAAAGCGAACCAGTATTTAAACGTTTTCATGGTGTTTTTCCTTCACAGGAGTGGCCAACAAATCTTTGACCAGGGTTTCGGGCCGGGTGTAACCATCAAGTGCCAATTGAAAGGGGTTTTGCATCCGGGATACGTTTACCTTCGCCACACGAACGTGGTAATCCACCACTTTGTCAGCGATGATCATTGGGCTGTCATCATTCAATCGCTGGGTAATGCGCAGCACCAAATGCACTTCCCAGAGATTGGGTCCGAGAACTTTCACGTCATCCTCTTCCATGAAGCGGTACAGGCTCGCAATCTGGATGCGGTTAAACAGTTGCGCGTCTTTGTAGGCGCTGAGCGCTTGTTCCATCAGCTGTCGATGACGCGGGGTCAGGAAGTAATGCAAACTGGCGAGATTGCCAGAGAATTCACTTTTCCCAGCCTTTGACCAGGTATTGATGCTTGGGATGAGGGTTGCAGCAAAGCCCTGAACGTATTCATTCGAAACCTGTCCTGCCTGCATTAGACCACCGTTGGTTGCCATGCTTGGTGTGAGCCAGAATTCATAACGTTTGGGTGCGGTTGCCAGAGTGACTATAAGACCCGCCACGATCAGTAGTAACAGCGTCGCAAATACAAGCAAAAGACGGTTGATCTGATTGAGGCTGTCAATTTTTTTCCAGTAGTTAAACATTTGAGTTACCTGCCAGTTTGGATTTTTGCCATATCCCTTTATGGGCAAGATACGGATTACTTCGGACACCAAATCGCGCGAGCGCCAGGATGGATTTCTTCATCAGATACCCATGCGGCTTTCCGGCTTTAAGCCGTGCTACCCGTTTCGGGCAGACGGTAATCGAGAGCACAAAGCCCACCAGAAAACCGACACATCCCATCGCGAGCGGGTAATTCAGCAACAAGCCCACCAGGGTAAACAGCAGACTAATCACCGGTGTTGCCACAATCACTATCCAGAACAATTCCCGCAGACTTAATCCCTTGTAAGCTTCAAAGTCGTGAGACAAATGGCGCGATGAGGGTCGGCTCATAGCGTCTTCCTTAAATTTTGAACTTGGTGGTCATGGTGTACCCCACATAACCCGCGACAATGCTGATGGCAAGATAGGTAATTCCCATTACTGCAAAAGTGCCAAAGGCAATCATCGATCCTTCGTTTTTCTTCGATTCCTCAATGCCGTGCTGAACAGTAGATATAAACTTGATAAAACTCATAACGGCCGCAATAAACAGCAATATGACCAGCCCCTGTTTGACGTAATTACTCGCAACCGTCATCAGGCTTTTATTGCCATCGCTGATGTCATCCGCATTGGAGACTTTGGGAAACCAACCATCTGCAAACATTGCAGGCGCGTAATTTAAAGTGATAAAGCCCAAGCCAATTTTCTGCCAGCAAGATGATGTATTTTTCACGGTTAGTTCCCCTTGACGATTAAAATTAAAATAAACAGGCAAAGCCCGAATATAATGCGGGTAATCCGTGAACCCAGATGAATGAGAAATCCTTCCTGCGCTTTTTCTTCATTGCCCATAAAATGATTGATGCACCACATAACTGCGATGATGACCAGCATGATGGCGACAAAGCGGATGCAGCTGGAAAAAGTACTTGCAGCTATCTCACCTGTTGCCTGCTTGAAGCTGGCGGCAAAGGTTTTTGCGATATCCACTTTGCTCATGGCTATTTACCAATAAAATCAAGCGCCAAAGGCTTGATGGTTTTGGGTTCTATGGCCGGTTTGTTGATGTAGTCAATCAGCGCATTGCGGATATCCAGCAAGTCATTGCGAAGGCCTGGATGCTTTTTACCGTCTGCTCCTTCAAAAGCATCGATGTGCAATTGAATGCGGGTGTTGGGTTCAATTTCGTCTTTCGCCTCATCGAGCATCGGCATGATGGCGTTGATTTGGTTGATGACCCGCACCAGAGTTTGATTCAGGTTTTCTTCGCTGGCATGGACGGTCACAGACAGGCCGAGCAGTGCTATTAAAAACAAACGTTTCATTTCCTCTCCTTACAAATATTTCTTAAAGCGGCTGGCGGTGATCGACACCATCAAACTCAGCAGGATGCTGACCGGTACGAACATCAGTGCCGGGGTAATACTGATTGGGATGGCAAGCCACAAGGCCAGTAACAGCAACATGCCGCGCTTGAAGTAGCGATTCAGTTGGTGAAACACATAGGATGATTCACGCCCAAGGGATGCCGTGCGAATGGCGCGTTGATTGAGTCCATCGACAAGCCCCGCGGCAGTGGCCAGTGCAAACAAAGGAATCGCTGCAAGCAGAATCATCAGCTTGATTAACATGACGCGCGTGATCAGACAGGCAAGAAACCACAGTTGTTTGCTTAGGTTAAAAACGTCTTCTGCCATGCTGGTCAGTTCGGAATTTTCTTCGGGTAAAACCGTGTTCAGCTCCTCTCTGATTGCCGAGCCGGCTCTTGTTACTTTTTGAGTTATATGTTCAGTAGGCAAGCCGATGAACCATGCTTTGATTTGCTCAGCAATAGAAGCCTCGTTGAATTCTGAAATAGCAGCCGCTTGTTGCGAAGACAATTTGTAAATGTCCTGCCAAGCGGTATCAAATCCTGAAAGCGCCCAAAGACTCAAAGCCCAGCCGAATAAAATCAGCCAGCCTAAAAAGACCAACACCAGCAAGCTCATGAACAGGCGTTTGGACTGCTTTTGGGTCGACATCTTCATTGCCATAATTCACCTTCATGAAATATCAGTGGGTAATGGCTTTCTTTGAAAATTGCTAGCAGATCATCGACATTGGCAGGCAGTAATGGCGCTTTGACAAGCTCCTGCAAGGCTTCAAGTTGTGTGCTGCCACTGATATTGGTGACAAATCCCAGTGCATGCTTGTCTTCCAGTTCTTGTGCATGCTCTTTAAGCCATTGTTGAGAAAAAGCATCATCACCGATGATAAAAATCGAGTAGGAAAAGTTAATCAGTTCGAGCTTTCTTTTATTCACTTTTCCAACCGTTGCCTTGCTGCTTGCCGGTAACCGAACATCGGATTTATTCTCAAGTTGCAAAGATTCTTCCGTCAGGCTATGGGTATCAACCTGCCAGGCGTAGCAGGACACAATCATCAGTAAATAAGCAATAATCGACAGCTTTCTCATCTTAAAACCTCCCCAGATCAACAACGCTGGAATGACCGTTGTTAGCTAATAGCAGTAAAGGAGTTGATTTTTTATTGACCTTGAGTGCCTGATAATTCAGGTCGCCATGATTCAGGGTGACCCGGGCATTGTTAACCAGGTGTTGGGGGATCTGAAGTTTATTAGCCCATAATTGAATGGCCAGGTCTTCGCTATCCAACAACATCACATGCAAATGTGTATCCGGTGTGCTTTCAATCGCATCTATTAACACCAGGAGAATGGTAGTCACGGTATCTTCGGGTTTGATGAAGAAATACAGGGTATCGCCAGGGGTTAATTGCACCGGTTTGTGGTTGTAGGGTGAAAACGGCGATGGGTCGAAATCACCGACCACCGGCACGTTGGCAAACAGCTTGTTGTAGGCTTTGTAAAATGCATTATTCCAGGCAATGTTTTTCGCAACTTTCTGCGCTTCCTGTTTGGCTGCCAACTCGGCAAAGTGATTGCGTTCGGCTTCGTTGCGAGCGTTCAGGCCGAGGATATCCAGAGGCGTTTGCCGCAAACCCTGATAGTAGAACTTGCTGCGATTTTGCATCAGCAGAACATAACGTTTTTCTTCATCAGGCGTTAATTCCCAGACTTTGGCTTCATGCAGTTGTTGTTCATTCAATTGCAGTTTGTTGGGGTCTTGATCGGTTGTGACGTCATCTTCGTTAAGCTCTAAACCGGCACGCGCCAATGTTTGGTCCTGTGCAGCCAAAGTATTCAGGGGTTGAGTGCCAAGACCCGGGATATTCAATTCGGCAAAAACCGGTTGTGTGGCCAACAGGGAAAGCATCAAATATGAATACTTAACCATGATGTTCACCCAATTTAACCAGCACACGCTCTTTGTTGTGGTTCTCCAGCTCCAACCGTTGTTTGCCAAAATCAATCTGCAAGACGGTCCAACCGGCCAGGGTATCGGTTTTTTCCATAGGAATGGTTTTAAAGTCATAAGCGATTGTTGCAACGCTGACTTGCTGAATGCTGTCAATGCTTACGACTTTGAAGGGGAGTGCTGTATCTGACAGGTATTTAATCGAATGCTGTCTTTTATCCAGGTCATTAATTACTTGATGAATGGCATCCAATTTGTGCGTTAATTCACTACTATTTTCAGTAATGAGCTGATTAAGCTTGCTATCGTCTTTGGATTTTAATTGCTTCATCAAGGCTGTCAGGTTTTTTAACTCCTGATTCACCGGACTTAAATCAATTGGAGCAGCAGGACTTTTTATTTGCCCTTGCAATTGGGAAAGCCCGGATTCAATGTTTGATAAACGTGTTTCAATCTGCTTATTGTCGCCTGCTGTTGCTGGCATTCGGGCTTTAACGAAAAACATTCCGCCAACAAGAAAAATTCCCACGGGCATTATCGCCAACCATCTTTTATCAAAACGTATCATGCTTTCCTCCTTGCAGAAGGCTTCAATTTGAAATTCACCACGCGCAATAAGGGATCTTCCACCAGCTCAAACACTTGCTGTCCGGCAAGGACTTCAAGTCCGTCCTTAACAGTTAAAGGCCCCAAATTTTTATGAATTTGCGGAAGTGGTTGGTGAAGAACTGCTTGCAGACTGTCGGGCTGTTTTTCAGTAGCAACCAGACTGTATCCAGAATATTGCAACCACCATTCAATGGCCTGCCCAACGGTTTTCACATCTTGCGGGAAATGGATTTGTTGCTCGGTTAACAAAGGATTTATTTGCGAGGGTAAGGGCTTATTTGCTACCGTGGCATAACGATTAATTTGCGTAACATTTGCGGCTTGTCCAGTTAAGGTCAGCAAGCCTAATGAAGCAATGATTAACAATCTGGGCATATCAATCTCCACCCGGGCATATGCCCGGCTCTCAGGTTTATAGCTGTTCCGCGACTTTTGCCGTAACGGTTTCATCTTGTTTGGCCGCCTGTTTACGAATAAATATTTCCTTGCGATCCACATCGATATGCGCCGGCGCTTTAATGCCAACAGCAATATGCCCATTACGAACGTACAGCATTTTGATTTCTATCTGCCCCTTGTCGATGAGGATTTGTTCTCCGATTCGGCGAGTCAGTACCAGCATGTCAATCTCCTTACTCAGGTTAACGTCTTAAAAGGTCCAGCATGGCTTTGAGATGTTTTTCCGCAACCGTTGACCGGCATTTTTGAGCCGGTTTGGGTGCGGGCGAACAATCTTCCTTGCGTTTCATAATGGCCTTGCAACACTCAATAAACTGCGGCAAGGTTGGCGGGAATCCTTTACTCTCGCGAAACTTCAACAAACTTTCTTTCAATGTGCATTTATCAAAACGCATCAACCCGTCAGACCATTCTTTTTTGGCAAACTCCAGTGCCTTTTCGTTTTGAAAACTGCTCCACCAGACATGACCATAAATAGCACCCAGCCGAACAAACAAAGTATCCATGCGTTTGTCAGTCAACCCGGGTTTGTCGGAGGTTAACGACGTTGCCGGCGTTTGGGACTCCGGGTTTGTCGTCCTCAAATTCGAAACTGGCATCGCTGCAGCCGTTCCAGACAATATCGATGGCAGATTTTTTTGCACTAACTGATGGGCTTTTTGCATGGCTACGCTCCGTTGTAACGACAGGGTTCAATTCATCATTCCAGCAATGCTGGGCTAACCAGTTGGCCGGGTATTTCCAGGGTGGCACCCAGTTACCAGCCATTTCCAAGGCATCCCGGTTTTTGATTTGTGCATCCAGAGCAGCGAGCATTTGGTTGAAAAGCGCATCATCCGGATTGATTTGTTGAAACGCATCTCTGGCCTTTTGTTTGGATTTTTTGCTGGGGTACCGCGACCAGAATGTTTCGAATTGCTTAAATAAATATAAAAAAACAGGATCTTTATGAGGTGTGCCGGCTTTTTCAGTTTTTACTGTGTCGGGTTTTGAGGGGTTAGCCTGTGAAACGCTTTGAGAATCAAGGGAAGTAGCATTTGAAAGTCTGCCGCTTTGCTGTGACGGCTTTGTGACGGCTTTTTTCTGGACAGAATAAGACTGATTAGCCAAAAGGCATTTTAAAATAAGCTTGTGATCATCCGATTGCGATTCAACAAGCCCAGCTCTTTCAAGCCCGGCAATAGCACGACGGATCTGCGCACGCGAATAACTGACGCTTTTAATCCCTTGATGCGGTTCAACATAAAGCTGTTCAGCAATGGATTGATAACTAATCCCCCGCTCAACGCCAACCAAACCGGTTTTAACGTTCAGGTAAGGCCGAATCCCTCGCAGGTAAGCCAACTGCTGTATATGCGGCAATCCATACATGACTGCCAATTCATCATCACTGATAATGAAGTCCATCCCGACCTCTTCACGTTCCGTTGCAAAAAATTGGTTGTCAAAACCCGTATGTGGTATTTTTGACAGATTTGATAACCAAGCCTTGTATAATCAATTCGAGCATAAATGCTCATATCGAGTATTACGTTAACACATATTGAGAAGTAGTCAATATCTGGTATCATATTTTTAAAGACGGCTTCAAAGTGAATGGATATGAACATCAAAGAGAAAATTGGACAAAGGATTAAACAGGAACGCACTGCTAAAGGACTCACCAGAAAGGCGCTGGCAGAGCTCACCGAAAGCATGCAAATCTCCCGCATCAACAATTACGAACGTGGAGACAGGACACCGGGGCCGGAGGAAATCAAAGAATTAGCCCGGGCATTGGAGGTGTCGCCCGCGTTTTTGATGTGTTTGTCGGATGACCGGCAGGGAAAACTGAAAAAATCACCTGGCTTGGGTGCTTTGATACCGGTTTTGGATTATAAGCAGGCTTGTGATCCGGTTGCTTGTATTGAGGCTATGAAAAACGAACGGTATTCTGAGAAGGTTGATTTGATTCCTGTTACTGCCGAGTTGAGTGAACGGATTGGAGAGCATGCTTTTGCTTTGATCGTGAAGGATGAGAGTATGGTTCCGGAGTTTCGGGTTGGTGATGTGCTTATTGTGGATCCCGGGACCGTCGCGAAGCCAGGGGAATATGTTGTAGCGCTGGTTGAGGGAAATACTGAAGTTATTGTTCGAAAATATAAGCAGTTAACGGTATCAAAAAACGAATCGGAATTCGAGTTGATTGCGCTTAATTCTGATTGGGCAAATTTATGTGCAGAAAAAGGAATTAAAGTGCTAATTGTTGGTTCCCTTGTGTCTTTAAATAGATCGTACGGTTCAAAAATGTTTTGACTCATCCCTAAATGTAATTGAACTACAGTAATTATACTGTATAGATAAAAAAATTCGTGTTAAATACAATGCGAAATGCGGGAACATATATAATATACGGTTTATTCTGACAACCATTGGAAATTTAACCAATGAATAATCCAATAAGTACATTGATAGCGTGGATTGAGGAGGAACGACAGCGAGGTGCTCCAGATCCGCAACACGCGATTCTTTCAACTACGACAAGTAATGCTGCTCCTCATGGACGTGTGGTTTCTATCCGCGAAATTGATGAAGCCGGTTTTATATTTTTTACGAAAAAAGGTAGCCGTAAAGAACAGGAAATTACTGAAAATCCTTTGATTTCTTTAACGTTCTGGTTTGAGTTATATGAGCGTGAGGTCATGATTGATGGGCAAGCGCAAGCCTTATCAACCAAACAAAACCAGATATACTGGCAAACCAAAACACCCGATTCACAAATCAAATTTTGCAGTTACAGCCAATCAGGAAGTAATCGTATTGAAAATCGAGATCAACTTGAAGAAAATAGAACAAACCTCAAGGAAGAATATGGCACAAAACCACTCCCAATGCCTGAACGTTATTGCGGCTTTAAAATCATTCCATTTCGTATGGTATTTTACACGCATAAAGAAGACGCATTTTCTGATGTTTCAGAATTTATATTGATTGATAGAACGTGGCGGAAATCTTGGCTATCGCCTTGAGCTATTGTATGTTCCATTAACACAATACAGCATGAAATTTACTAAGATCGTTCGTTGCCAAAATGAATGTTTCACTGAGTTTCCTGTCTGAGGAAAAGTTATTAAATCATTCAGAGGTTTAGAAAAATGTTCTCTGTACGGGACAAAAAATCATATCAACGCCTCGGTCGGTGCCTCGATGCTCAAGAAGGCCATCACCTGACCAATTAAACTCAAGATATTCTGCTTTGCATTGAGAGCCGCATCACGTAGAAAATCAAGACCATAACGAAAAATACTGACCTCTTTTCTACCATGTTTTTTCATTTTGATCGCTTTTTGCTCGTTGCGCCATTCACCTACTTTATAAGCCCAACAAAAGCCGATGCTTAAAAGTGCTATCAGCTTCGAAATACGCTCCGGCTTTGTAATATGCGTGTCCTCAAAGTTAAAGCCGCGCGATTTCAGGCAGGAAAACAGGGTTTCTATTTCCCAGCGCCGGCCATACAATTCGATAGGTGAATCAACTTCTTTATCTGTTGCAACAATAAGTAATTCACCATCTGTAAGCCGGAGCGCGCTCAACCAGACTTTTTGCTTCCAAAGCCTGCGCTCACCCCTCAGTTTTCGTTGTTCACCAGGCTTCAGATCGTAGAAAAGAGCATCCACATTAACGTCAAGCCCCAAGCTGTTGCTGGTTTGAGTGTTGCTTTTGATTCGAATGCAAAATGAGATCCCTTCACTACGCAACCATGAGAACCATTCGTTTCCAACAAACTCTCGGTCAGCCAGCAGACAGGCAACTCTTTCTTTGCCAAACTGCTCTATAAAACGCTTAAGTAAGGCTATACGCTCTGTGGTATTACTGTTCCCGCGCTTGGGCAGCAAATCCCACATGAGAGGGATGGCTATCCCTTTGTAGGCAATAGACAGCATTAATATATTGATATCCTGCTTGCCCCACTGCCAATTTGTTCTGTCTATGCTGAGATACAACGGCGTCTGGTCAAAATCAAAAAAAGTCATCACCCATCCGGCCAGAGCGGTGAAGCATATTGTGAATTCCCTGAAAAATCGCTTGATACGCTTGTAGCGCGATTCTATTGTTGCCTCGCTTTCAAAGCCACAGGCCAGTTCGCTTAAATTGACCGTTCTTACTTTGAACAATGATACCAGCATACAGGCGAAACAGGTCATTCTTGCCTTGTTCCAACTAAAATATCCGTTTAATATACCGCTCAGCTCGTTGATTTCCATGACTCCATGCCTTTTCCTTGAACAGAAACGCAGGGATTGTCTATTAATCAATGAGCTACTTCAAGTTTTTTGTCCCGTACAAAGAAAAATGTTAGTGAAACAATAGGGATGAGTCGCTGCGTTTTTCATCGCTGTCAATAAGTATAGCAAAAAAATGCACTATAATTAGATAAAAATCTGCCTGTTAATTGGTGTTTATAATGACAATCGCCCAAAAATTCATTGAAAAACTGCAAGATGCTACTGGTAAGGAGCCTCTACCTAAAAAATTTTTGTGGGATTATTCCAGAGATGCTATCACTCCCACATTTCAAGATTTTTTAAACAAATTCAGTGATTATTGCAAAGATTTGCCTACAAAAGAACAAAAAGATGAGATCTCCAAACTATTTTGGGAACAAGTTAAAGCCATAGGTGGAACACCAATTATAGAAGATAGCCTGGATTCAGAGCTGAATTGTAATGTTTATTTTTTATTGCCAAAAGAAAACGTTATGGACAGCACGGAGGTGGCTGGCACTAAAAAGGATCTGTATCTGCAAGGTGATTTTCATGGCTATGGCGCTACTGGTGACAAGCAACGAGTATCAGAACTTCCAGATACCGGAATAATGTGCCGCAGTTATGAAATCCCCAAAGAGTCCATATTAGCGTATCAATATATTCAGGTAGAACCTGGTCACCGAGATAAACAACCCGTGCCCGAGCGTTCGCCATTTTTTGAGGATAGTACAGAATTAATTCCTCATAGCACCACTACTTATTTTCCAGAAATACCACAAATGGGAGCTAAAGATGAATATAGCACTCATACGTCTCCCTATCCTGGTTTCGATAGCTCAGGTAGAATATTCCGTGTAAGCGCTGATTCAGAGCATGCTCATCTTCCAGGCAAGCCAATAAACTGGCCTGGCTTGTTGAGCACAGAAACACCAAATAATACAAGGCACTTCAACCATCATGCTACGCTGTATTCCGATCAAGCTGGTGATTTGCATCGTAGTGATGCGCCAGTGACAGCTCAGTATCATGACGATTTATATTTTTCTGATAAACCTGATTCACCTTATGCCAACTTTACTCGTGCCATACAGGTGTTTAAACCTGCTTCCGGGAAAATAGACAATCTCATTGTGGTTAATGATGGAATACCTTCTTTATTAACAGGTCGTATGGATCAGTTTGAAAAAATGGTAGATGAAAAAAAACTATCGCCTGACACGGCTTTGGTGTTTGTTAACACGTTACCTGGATTAAAAAAAACGTTATCCCCCAAGGCAGCCAAGTTGTTTAACAAGGACCCATCCAAAGACTTACCCGGTATGGGGGTCAGGCTGATTGACTATAAACATGGAATTGATGAATACACGGATTTTATAGCCAATAAACTATTCCCTCAGTTAGAAACAGAAATAAGCATTCCTGACGACCCAAATCATAGAATCATGACAGGAGCAAGCTTAAGCGGAACCGCAACGGTCTATATCGGTTCAAAACGCCCCGATCTTTTTGGTGCGGTAATAGCGCAATCACCTTCACCCGACAATCGAGCCATACTAAGTAAAATACCAGGAGAAATGCTAACAGGGAGAAATATATATTTAAGCTGTGGCACGTTTGAACACCCTAACCATGCAGCTGCTAATGCGAATATTGAATATGCAACGGAGCTGAGTGATAAACTCAACATAACATTACACTCAGGTCCGCATGGGCATGAATATTTAGCATGGAATGCAGAGTTAGAACAATCTTTACCAGCTTTATTACCCGTATTAGAACGAGTCTCATCAGAAACCGCTGAACAAGGACATTTCTCGGGTTCGGCAATCGTGCATCCTGAATTTGAAGTAGAAGGCAATATTGCGGCCAGTTCCGTGGAACCGACTTCAACGGCATTGCAACCATCAGCTGAAACACTAATACAGGCACAAGAAATAATGCAAAGCTTTAAAGCCAGAATACCTCGTTCGCCACCAACTGCTGCAGCGAGTAGTACGGAAGATAAGATACATGAAGATGATAATTCATTAAGATTTTGATTTGCCGCGATCGTTCAAAAAAATTGGATAAAATAACTGAGAATGAATAACGCACTCCAACAGCTCCGATTTATTCTTGCAATCAAGCTTTTGTTTAATAATAGCTAAACGAGATTCAACGGTCCTTGCGGATAAGTTAAATAAATTACCTATTTCTTTTGCAGATAGTCCATGCAGGTATTTTTTCAAATAAATAAATTCCCTGTTTGTTAAATAGCAATCATCATGAGGGGCGCCAAGGTAATAACGTTGAGCTAAAGTGGGAAATTTTGACTCTCCATAAGGTGGCAATTGATTGGCATTACAAAACTGCAATTCCTGTTCATTAACTTGCGTTTTTTGAATTATCTTCCTTGCTGTATCCTTAAATAAAAAACAAAACTCATTAAAGTAATTGATATGTGCTTCCAATTGCATATTGGACTCCTTCTCCTCCGTTGCAAAAATGAATACTTCACTGAATTTCCTGTCTGAAGAAACGTTAGTCAGGTATATGGCATTATTCATGCTAAATTCAGACATATCCTTATGCATAGCGGTTTTAGGAAAATAATCCATATAATCAATGGAAAATCCGGGTTTAAAATGAAAGCTATTCTCAAAAACACTCTTATAATTTGCAAGGCATTTTTGGAGATGATCTAACCATAATCCATTGTTACTAATTAAATTAACACGATTGCCATCAATAAATTTGGAGTAGAAAAATGAATTAATACCTGTCCGTTCCAATGGTTTACAAAGCTCTTGCAAAGCCGGGCAAGCACCTTCTTTGAAGGTTTTTACGATGGCAATAATTGTTGGATTATTCATCATATTCATAATTTAAATATGGTACTCACTGACGACAATTGTATCACAAATGAATTCTTCAAATCCATAATGTGCAAAATATGTTATTTTTTGGGGTAATAATATACTAACAATGGAAACCGTAATAACCCAACCAGATCAGTTATCGTGATCATGACTATGACACGCTTTAAGAAAATACTTATCCTTGATTTTATTTAACTACCGTAATTCTACTGTATTGATAAAAACCTTCATGTTAAATAAAATGCGGGAAACATATACAATATGCAGTTTAGAGGAAGCAAAATGATAAGAAGATCACTTGTCCTATTTCAGAAGGCATTTGCTGAGCCAATCTATGAGACTCCCAAGAAAAGTCAATTAAAAAACATGGAAGCTCCTGCCTCAAGTAGCTATTCACCGCGATTATTCACACTTGAAGAGCGAGCAAGAAGAATGCAACAGGCCAAAAAAATTGATATACCAGTATTGGAAGATTTGGATAAGCAACTAGCGACTCAACAAAATCAACGATAATGCGGTAATTTTTTCCAGGTATTTTCTGATTGAACAAAGAATATGGATATCAGCGTCACCCTTTGCGTTTTATCCTCAAATGGAAATGTAGATAAAATTTTGAATCAGTCTATATTCAAGAAGCGTTTTATCCTTCAAAAAACGGACTGAGTTTTTACCAATGAGGTTATTTTATGCGGTTGAAATTCGAAATCCTGTCTTCGGAAGAAACTTATTCTGAAAGAGATCTAAAACTGGATTTAACACATTTGATGGCCGCATTCCTCGGAAAGCCACTACCAGGCACTCCGGAAGCAAAGAAAAATGCACTGGAAAGACTGTATTCATTCATAAGAATGACGAGCTCACAAGGCTTGAATTATCAATCCTGCTTACAAGAAAACATCCACTGGTTGCTCAACAAGCGAAAATCACTGCGAAAAATTCAACGTGTGTTAGTGGAATTGCTGGCCAACCCGGATGATGAAATCAGATTATTTGCACTTGATGGGGTGTTGACCATCATTTCTGAATATCTTCGTCATGATATGCTTGCCAAAACAGAAAATAGTCCCCTGGCTCCGGTAATCAAAGAATGTATGGACTATTATTTGACCTATTTCATAGAGGTTTTGGGTATTCATCATTCGAAAAATAAGTCCCTGTCAAACATTCATACGCTATTTGTCACATTCTTGCAGCATCCACAGCCGGACATAAAACTGTTTTCCGCACAGATCATTCTCACGGCAATCTCAGAGAGCTATTTAACCACTCATGTTTTTCAGAAAGATCATTATCCACTTACTGATCTTCAGTCGCTGTTTATGCCAGTATTGTTGGAACAATTAAACGGCAAAAACCTGGAGATCAGAAAATGGGTGGCCTGTAGTTTGTGCTTTTTTGATAAAAGCGGGCTTGTTGACCCACAATTGGTGACCAGTTACGCAGAAGAGGTACTGGAATCAAACAACCCGGACTGGAAAACAAGAGGCATTCTGGCATTAACCAGGCTACCTTACAACTATCAGTACTTACTGTCGCAGGCAGCGGTTTCGAGACTTGTAGACCTGTGCCTTGAGCCCGGCTTGCTTGATTTTTGGGATATCAACGAAGCGCTGTTTTTGCTGAACTACCAGGTACAATATTCCTGCTCACCTCTTTCGTTGGAAATCATTGAAAAATGCCTTCGTTTTCCGGATATGGTGGGTGCCGACAAGTCTGATAAAATACTGGTGTCGGAATCCCTGCTTGAACTGATTATCATAAACTTTCAAAAACATGAGGATGGCAGCTCGAATACCCCGGTCTATTCCGATGGTGCCAGTAGTGATTTTTCCAGGGATTCGCTGATCGAAAGATATACGATTTTTGCCAGTATAGAAAGCTCAGAAGGACTCCGTTTTCTGAATCCTTTTTCTGAAATGGTCTATCAATTTATCAGTGCGCAAAAATCCTTGCAGCCAGTACAAAATCTCCTGATAACACTCCTGGAACACTCCAAAGAGGGAATCAGGTTGTTTGCGCTTCAGGCTTTGGTTTTAATGGCTTTTACCTGCTATCGTATGGAGAAACTTTCAGATATGCGGGCTATTTGCCTGCCCGCACTCATCCAAAGTCTGGAAGACTCCAATCTGACCCTCAGAAATTGGGCTGCGTGCTGTTTGTGCTTCCTGGCCGAACATACATTTCCTGACTTGGCGTCCCTTTCTGAATATAGCAAACAGCTGTTGGAAACCGCAGGTGCGTCCTGGAATAAATACATCGTTGTAGCCCTGTTATCCAATCTCGAAGTACAGGATTGGGCCAAACCTGTTCACATAAAACACCTTGAAGAGATTTTGCTGACCCCCGTCACAGGTGCCAGTGAGGAGGATAAAACAAGTATACAAAAACAACGGATACAGTTAGTCCGCGCACATTATGCGCGACATAAAGACTTTTTGAAAGCGTCCATACTCGACTTTGTACTGCAACAATTGCAGGTGCCAGAATTAAAAACCATGGCCACCAGCACGTGTTTGGTCCTTCTGGTCAAAGTAGAGGTGATTGTCTACGGAAAGCGAGGTACCTTAACTCCCATGCTGGATGTCGTATTTCAGTCACTGGCACAATCCGATTCCAAAATGTCCTTGATGGATATGCGTTTCACTCTCTTGAGTTCATTAATTCCGGTTCGATTTGTGAACCCGGAGGAAAATGCAGCGACAAAATTGACTAAAATTTTCGATTGCGCAATGTATTTTTACTTTGTACGGGACAAAAAACTTGAAGTAGCTCATTGATTAATAGACAATCCCTGCGTTTCTGTTCAAGGAAAAGGCATGGAGTCATGGAAATCAACGAGCTGAGCGGTATATTAAACGGATATTTTAGTTGGAACAAGGCAAGAATGACCTGTTTCGCCTGTATGCTGGTATCATTGTTCAAAGTAAGAACGGTCAATTTAAGCGAACTGGCCTGTGGCTTTGAAAGCGAGGCAACAATAGAATCGCGCTACAAGCGTATCAAGCGATTTTTCAGGGAATTCACAATATGCTTCACCGCTCTGGCCGGATGGGTGATGACTTTTTTTGATTTTGACCAGACGCCGTTGTATCTCAGCATAGACAGAACAAATTGGCAGTGGGGCAAGCAGGATATCAATATATTAATGCTGTCTATTGCCTACAAAGGGATAGCCATCCCTCTCATGTGGGATTTGCTGCCCAAGCGCGGGAACAGTAATACCACAGAGCGTATAGCCTTACTTAAGCGTTTTATAGAGCAGTTTGGCAAAGAAAGAGTTGCCTGTCTGCTGGCTGACCGAGAGTTTGTTGGAAACGAATGGTTCTCATGGTTGCGTAGTGAAGGGATCTCATTTTGCATTCGAATCAAAAGCAACACTCAAACCAGCAACAGCTTGGGGCTTGACGTTAATGTGGATGCTCTTTTCTACGATCTGAAGCCTGGTGAACAACGAAAACTGAGGGGTGAGCGCAGGCTTTGGAAGCAAAAAGTCTGGTTGAGCGCGCTCCGGCTTACAGATGGTGAATTACTTATTGTTGCAACAGATAAAGAAGTTGATTCACCTATCGAATTGTATGGCCGGCGCTGGGAAATAGAAACCCTGTTTTCCTGCCTGAAATCGCGCGGCTTTAACTTTGAGGACACGCATATTACAAAGCCGGAGCGTATTTCGAAGCTGATAGCACTTTTAAGCATCGGCTTTTGTTGGGCTTATAAAGTAGGTGAATGGCGCAACGAGCAAAAAGCGATCAAAATGAAAAAACATGGTAGAAAAGAGGTCAGTATTTTTCGTTATGGTCTTGATTTTCTACGTGATGCGGCTCTCAATGCAAAGCAGAATATCTTGAGTTTAATTGGTCAGGTGATGGCCTTCTTGAGCATCGAGGCACCGACCGAGGCGTTGATATGATTTTTTGTCCCGTACAGAGGTATTTTTATCAATTTGAGGATGCTCTAAAATTGCTTTTTGTGTTATTCGAAGTCGAGTTGTTTCTTCGGGATGGACAAAAAAAATACGAAAGATGCATGCATGTTTTTTTATCAAAACTTCAGGAAATCATTAATTCTCATTGTTCTAAAAATAGCTCGCTATCTGACATTCATAATCTGTTAATGATTTTATCACAGAGTAAACAATCAGAAATCAGGCTTCTTGCAACTCAGGCCATACTCATAGCGGTTTATGAAAGTTACTGCATACGATACTGTGATGAAGCCAGGAATTATCCGCTTGCTGACCTTCAGGAACTATTTTTGCCGCAGTTATTGCAACTGATGAATGATCCTGACATGGAAGTCAGAAAATTTGCGGCTTGCTGTTTGTGTTTTCTGGATTTTGGTAGTCAAGTTGACCCGCAATTATTAATGTATTACGCCGCCGACTTGCTGAATTCGGATAACCCTGCCTGGCAAACCAGAAGTATTTTGGCATTAAGCAGACCTGCTTATGATTACCCCTGTTTCCTGTCGCAGGAAGTGGTTTCAAGACTTGTCCATCTCTGTGTCAGGAGCGATCTTCTGAGCGCATCTGTTCACCGGTATCGTTTCAGAATCGAAACCTTCAATCTGCTGAATTTTCAGGTCCAATATACCGGAATACCACTGCCATTGGAAACCATCGAGCAATGCCTTGAATATGACAAAGAGGGACGCATCAGCCCGAGTGGAAGGACATTGGTTGCGGGCAGTCTGCTCAGACTGATTGGAAAAAACTTCGAAGATCAGGAAGCTTTAAAGACAATCCCTCACACCATTTCAGAAGCCGTCCTTTCCTGTTTCGATAATGCCGAACTCAGAAAGCTGGCGTTTAATAATTATTGCTTGTTGATTCAGGCCGCCGGTGATCGACTGAAAGAAACACTCTTTGATAAATTGTTTTGTAAAATGCGATCAGTTGCACGCCAGCACAACCCGGAAACGCACGACTTTGTCCAAGCGATCTTGAACAGGGTTTCGTGGTCCAGGAAGGAGAAGAATGAGATTCTGTCCATGTTGGGAACCGCTGAATCCCCTGAAGTACTTCAGGCTGAAACGTCCTCCCCGGATACATCAACCGATGAGAAGGATTTACCGACGTTACTGGCTGAACTGAACGCATTGAACGGCAATAATCCCAATGTGATGACGTTACTGACCAGCCATGATTTGGAAACGACGCTCGCAGCAGTGAAGGCAGTCTATTCAGAGGACTCGCAGTATCTGCCCGCAGGCAGGCCGATTGCAGACTGGGAGGTGGGGCACTGCCAGGCTTGGGCACAAGCCGTTATTCAGGATAAACCCCGAGCACGTTCCAAAGATTTTCAAAATGAGATGGTTGCGGTGGTGATGCGTGCCGGTGTTCTGGATTCCGGACAGACGCCGCGCAACATTCAATTAATCAGTTTGTTGTTGTTGCTGAAAGCAGAAGACAGGGGTTGCCTTGCTGAGGTTAAAACCGGGGAAGGTAAAACCAAGATTGTTTCCATGTTTGCGGCTATCAAAGTCCTGCAATACGATTTTGTCGATGTGGTTTCAAGCTCCACGGTGCTGGCGAAACGCGATGCCCATGAGCTGCAAAACTTCTATTCCATCCTGAAGATGACGGTCGCAGATAATATTGATGGTCACAGCCATGATGGGAAAGCCCCGAGGAGCTGCTATTTGGCCAATGTGGTGTATGGGGATACGAACGAATACCAATGGGATCTGGTTCGCCAGGCCATAGGCGATAGCATCACGCGAGGCGACAGGCCATTTCGTATTCTGTTTTTTGACGAGGTGGACAGTTTGTTGGTGGACAGGTCCGAACATGCGGCCATGATCCTCAAGCCACATCCGGGGCTGGAATATGTCAATCATCTGATGGTGGCCCTTTGGCATATGATGGTTCGTGTGGGTCAATCCATCAGCAAAAAAGATGGTGAATGGGTGTATCAATCGGCAGACGGGAACAATCAATTCAAGATTGATAATCCTCTGCGTTTTGCAAGAAGTCTGCTTAAAAAATATATTGTTACGCTGATTGAAGACCCATCATCGTCCATCCTGCTGCCATCACATCTGAAGCATTTTGTGCTGACTGAAGCTGATGACTTGACGGATGCCGCGGTTGATGCCTATTACGTGTATCACCCGGATAAACATTATGTGATTTCAGAAGGCGACCTGGATGGGGTGCCCCGCCTGACCATTAACCCTATCGATGCTCGACTGACGGGAGAGATTAATAAAAATTCGCGCTGGACCTACCTTTCCAGTTTCCTCGAGCTGCGGCATGGGTTAAAAATGGGTGCTCCTCAGTTGATGAGTAATTATATGTCCACGCCTGGACTGTGCAAGCGTTATGGTAATCAAATTTATGGATTGACAGGGACCTTGGGCGCGGAGGATACCCAAGCACTTTTGAAAGACATGTACCAGGTGGATTTGGCCTTCATCCCGACGTATAAACCCAGATGTCTGATTGAATACGAAGGCCTTTTGGCGCCGGGAAAAACGGACTGGCTGGCAAACATTCTTGGCCGCGTTCAGGAAGAAGTGAACCGGGAGCGGCCGGTTCTTGTCGTTGCTGCAACGATTGCCGACGTCATTTTTTTGGAAAAGGAAATCAGAAAAGCCGGTTTTTGCCAAAAAATCTCCCGTTTTTCCCGTAATGATACGGATGAAATCAATATGCCCGATCAGGCCATTGAAGCTGGAGAGGTGATTGTGGCGACACTTATCGCCGCGAGGGGTATCGATTGGTATTTTGCCAAACACCAGGAGAAGGCGATTGACATGCGCGGCGGGATGCACGTCATTGTAACGACATTACCGCTCAATCTGCGGGTTGAACAGCAAATATTTGGCCGCACTGCCCGTAAGGGAAACCGTGGATCGGCTGAATTAATCATCAACCGACAAGCTATCCAGCACCAATTTAACGAGGCTGATCGGGGTTTGCTTGATACCATACAGACGGTCAAAATTTGGCGAGACAAGGTGGAGGCAGGCCGGGTTCATGCCATTAGAACGCGTAGCATTCGTCTGGCGCTGTTGAAGGACGATTTATATACCAGGTTCCGGGGTTTTATCAATACCTTGAAAAATGACCCCATGGCACTGCACAGAATTGGCGGTATCGAAGAACAATGGGCTTATTGGCTCAGAAATGTTGCTAAAAAATTTGAACACGATTTTAACCCGGATACCACCTTACCATTGATGGAAGCCGATTTTGAACAATTTATCGAAACGGTTCGTCATGACCCCGATGTCATCCGTAAAAATCCTTGTCGGCAGGTTCAGCACGGAAATCTGTTGAACTTTGGTACCAAGGGTATCGGTCCTGATTTTGCTGCGGCCATCAACGCCTATACCCGCGCAATTCAGGATGATCCGATAGTAGGTGTTCAGGCTTATTATAATCGGGCAGAGGCGCGTATTTTCCTGAAGGAGCCAAACTACAAAGAGAATGTTCTGTCTGATTTGCACATGGCAAAAACCAATCTGGAGAATCACATCATTCCCCAGTTGCACTCCATGCTTGTGGTGCATAATCTGAATCCCGTCACCACGAATGGGTTTAACAACGATTTTGCCCGACAAATCCATTGTAAAATTGAGTTACTCAAGCTTGAAATCGCAAACATCGACCAAAATATCAGTATCATTCAGCAGGCCAGATACCAAGCCCGCAAAGCCAAACAGAAAGTCGATTTTGAGATATGCGAACTCAAGAATTTACAAGATTTTTTCCCGGATCCTGAGGCAAGGCCTCAGAAAGAAATCAGTGAGCTGCATTCATCCGGCCTGTCGCATCTATTCAGCATACAACCCTTTTTCAGGGAAAGGAAAGGAAGTGGCTTCGGAGCCTTGTGCGTAGCTTTTCTGGGTATTTTACAAATTGTGGTAGGCGTTCTGGTGTCTTACGCCGCACCCATGATGGGCTCTCTGCTGATTCAGGAAGGCATCAACGATATTATGTATGCCGCCAAGGCACTCATTGCAGGTAATTTTGACTGGAATGCCTATCTGGCCAATAAAATTGGCAGCGTTTCCATCAGTGTGATATCCATGGGTCTTGATGTTCTGAAAAACAGTGCGAACCTGGAAGTGGCTGCAGAGGCAGCCAAAGGTCAAAATGCGCTGAAAAACCTGACAGCCCGGCAGTTAAATCATGAGCAAATATTGGAAATGGCGAAAAAAGAAGTGGTCAAGCGCGTCATTGATACCGGGGTCAGGGAAGTATTCAATTTTGCAGTGGATAAATTAACGACCGTCGCTATGGACCAGTTTTCCGGAGACATCGAAGATGCCGTAGGCAAGCGCCTTGAAAGGAATTTAGGCACCACCGAGTGCCAATCAGCCCTGCACGCGATGCTGCAACTGGACGTGAATAATCGGAATGCTGCCATGCAAGGGCAGCTTGACCGAATGGCATCAAAGGTTATGCAGGACCGAACAACCCTGCCCAATACCATTGCCAACCACATTATCAAAGGGGTTCTGGCCAATCAACACAAGCACGTGGGGACATTCCTGCGTATTGCCGATATGGGTATGGCTTTTGACAAGATTTTGCAATTGGCCGATAATTTCACGCGGAAATTCAGAGCCGAGTTACTGTTTTTCCATCATCAACACATGGCCACAATGCCGCAAGCAACTTCCGTGGATTATCAGGCAACAGCGCCTCTGAAAAATCAGTTTTTCGCGCGCGTCACACAACGTCTGACACAGTGCATTATTGCCATCGCGAAAGGTCAAATCATCCATCCAGGGATTGATATGGCGATGCATGAGCATCTCCAGAATATTGCAAATCTGGTTCAACAACATGCCCTGCAACCTCCATCGCCGGAGTGTTTTGCAGCTGCCACAGAGCATCAACCCGAAGCCAGGAAAAAGACAAAATCAACGTCGGCACCTTGCTCATCAATGCCCGCGGCATCCAGCCCTGTATCCTCTACATCGACAGCTGCGCCATCCGGATTTGGAAAACATTTGATGGATAAGCGTAACGATGCACGTGATGCAGCCTTAAAACAGGCATTCCTAATGACGTTGACAAAAGAACCTGCTCCGGCAATAAAACCTGCTGTCAAAATCCAACAACGGGCAGCTGTTGCGCCTCAAAAACCCACATCTGCTCCAAAATCATCCACACCTGGACAGGCTCTTGTCAAGCGCAATCCACCAGGGGAAAAATCCATTGCACCTGCTCGTAAAACAACGACGCAAAGCATTATGGACAGCTCCCAATCCCTTGCAAAGCTTGAATACCCACAGGCCATAACCCGAGGCGTCAAGTCCGCTGTTTCAGATTTTGTCGATACTATCGCGCATCCAGTCGATAAAATCGTCTGTCCTGCTGCGAAGTTAATACACGATACAGCGGTACTGATAGCAGTACACGCGCCAGGACATGAAGATTTTGGAATGTTGCATCAGGTAGTAAAACAAAATCCCGGGCTTTATCAGGATGCTCTGGGCAGGATGCAACAACGTGGTGAAACCTTCAGACAAAGCGGAATTACATTTATGGGCGCATCCGGACCAAAACGCGCCGAAATGCTGGCTGAGATGGGAACGGGTATTTTGCTTCCAGGGTATTTTCTTAAAGGAGTTAAATACACAGCGGCCGTTGCCCGTCATGGCATTGCAAACAAAATAGAATTTGGCACATTTTCCCAGCCGCCTCATTTTAATAATGTGCGTATCCATGAGCCATCAACTTCCATACCAAAATTTGAAACATTAACCAGAACACAAATCCAAAATCAAGCTGGAACACATAATTATATTTGGATCATTGACACAGCCAGGCAATTATTAATTGCTCCGCGACAGGTAGAAAGTGTTGCACAAAGAGTTGGTTTGATTGTGCCGGATCAATTTAAAGTAACGTATCTGCATCACCATCAATTGGCCAGCTTCAAACCAGTATTGGCGGCCGGAGAATTAACAATCGAAGGAGGGGCAATCAAGGCTCTAACGGATCTGTCAGGGCACTACTTACCCGCGGGATCACATCTTCCTTATCTGGTTGAAAGAAATTTTCAACGCTTTGGCTTGCAGGACGCAAAAGGGAAATATCAACCCTATGTCCCACTTCCAGGTTTGGGGAAGGTGGAACAGCCGATTATCACTTTTGCTCCCAATCCTGTTTCCTTTGGTTTTGCACCCGGAGTTGGAGATATGACAGCCGGAAGTACTGTTTTTGGGGTTAATTTCCTGGAGGGTAGTCATCACCAACAGGATATTGAAAGAGTATTACCCCCTTCTTTGGCAATGAGCCCGGACCAAAAGGCTGGTAGTGATTTGCCAACAAAAAAGGTCAAGCTTTTTGATATCACGAAAACAGATACAAGTCGCCACCGATTTTTCTCCAGAGATAATGCAAATCCTGGTCGGGATAGACAGTTTCCAGGAAGCCGCACGGCAAAAGAAACATTTTTAAGCCATGCTGCTGCAAGTATTAAACAACATCCCCCGGAACCTGCATTACCAGAACAACCACCCTGCTCAGCATCCGGTTATACAATAGCTGCACTCCAAGGAGGTTATGACGCAATGGACCAGGTGGGTTTAATACCCCATGATCCCTACTCAACATCGGCAGTGAAAAAACAAGCAATCAAATCCGGTCATAAATTTTTTAACGTAAAAGATGACCGGGAGGAACATGCTGGAGCACAAAAAGTTGGTTTCTGGCTCTTTGGTGCCGTCCATGGATTATATGAGCATTACAAAGCATGTAATCCATAAAAAATTCCGATTATGCGGGCATAATATGGATGGTGTAAATATTAAATTAACTTAGAGATATCATCATGTTTATGCGTTTTTTTTCTTCCGGATTATGCTGATGGAAAAGAAGTTATGATAGCATGGAAAGGGTGGACTGAATCCTTCATAATCCACCCGATCTATCGTTCGGGATGGGTAAAAAAATAGCAAAGCTGCTTACCATTTTTTTTTTTGGAGTAACGCCAGACAAAGAAGAACAGGCCGAAGTACAGTAAGTTGTTTTCTTCCAGCTTGTTCGTAATTTTTTCTATAGTTTTACTGTAGATCCAAACCATCAACCTTTAACCGCATCATCACATGAGGCACGGGATTATAATCAGGACTATATTCTCCTACTACGGAAAATCCCACTTTTTCATAAACATGTATCGCCCTTTCATTGGCTTTTTCAGGATCGATAATAATAAAATCATAGTCCTGACACTTGTCCAGAATAAATGCCTGAATCATCGGGGCTGCCAGACCTTGCCCCAAAAACTGCTGGTTTCCTATCAGCAAATCCAGGGTAGATATTTTCTTGCCCTTTTCGCACCAAGTACAGAGCTCATCATCTGAATCGTCAACAGGAGAGGTCATCAAAAAACCGAGCGGCTCTTTGTCAAAAAATGCAATCCAGTGATCAAATGCATAGCGGCCGTTATGACGAATACCCTGACAATAAAGCTCCAAATTATTCAGGGTATTTTGCAGACCATCGCCATAATAAAATTCCCGAATATAATCTTGACCAAACCAGCCATGAATGATGGATTTATGTCTATTTTCAACCTTGTAAAAGTGGAATGGATGCTTGAGTATGACCATATTGAGTATCTCGTTCATAAAGGAAATTCAGAAGCATAACCCTTTTTGATGGTCTGCTACAATGTCTTCAATGAAAGACTTTGACGCATCGCTCCAAAATTCATTTGGGTCTGCAGGTTAACGTTATACATCATGGCGTTCCATGGCGTCCATGCCTGATTTCCATAAACAAATGAGCATTGAGAATGCCTGCTTCATCAATCACTGACAAAAAGCAAAAACCACTCCACCAGTTTTCTGGCAATATTTTCATCCAGAAAAGCCTTTCCACAAAGCACCTGCCCCAATAACAGCGTACTAACATCCAGAATTTCTGCCAACGCTTTTAAATCATATTGACTATGTATCAAAACAAACTCAATCAGATATTTTTGCGCTTCCTTTTTGCATTTAAAATTAACATCAGAAACAGATGCCATTACTTCGGCTAAACATCCCATGTAGAAAGCTCCGGTAAATATTGAAATCAAGGGAATATACCTTTCCCATAACCAGAGTAAATCACACTGAAGGATGCGAAAAAATTAGTATTTTTACCTCGAAAATGTCGGGGATAAAATGCTAATCGGTTTTACTTGAAAGCATTCTGGTTTGTGGTGGTGCATGTTAAATGAATGTATAATGCCATGATTGAAAAAAGATTGCCCGGGGCATAAATGATAAGGAAAGTAGCTTTCACAAGGTATCCCGTCAAAGATATGGAACGGGCGCGACATTTTTATGAACAAATTTTGGGAATCGAAGTAGGTAAAATCTCGTCACAAGGCAATTGGGTAGAATATGATTTACCTGCTGGTGGTTGTTTTGCGCTCACCACGTTAGCCACAGATGTATCACCCAGCGCCAATGCTGGCGGGTGCATTGCTTTTGAAGTTGATAATTTGGATAAATTAATTGAGCAACTAAAATCACAAGGCGTTCAATTCAAATTAGACGTTTTTTCATCCCCTGTTTGTCGAATGGCTGTTATTCTGGATTCTGAGGGTAATGCGGTCACTTTACATCAGGTTAAAAGCTCAAACTGACTTAATCCGGGAATACACGCGTGAAAAAAAATCAACAAGCCAATCCAGAGCTAATTAAAAAGGCTAAACAACTCCTGTCAGCGCACTTTAACACCACAATCGACATCGATTCGGTTGTATTTTTAAGTGAGCCTGATCGAAGAAATGTTGTTCTACGACTTGGTCTGGCACATCACTGCAAAAACGCGCCAAAGACAGTGGTTTTGAAACAATCACTACTAGAAAAAGAAAACGACAAAGAAGCCTATACCCGTTTTGCAAGAGATTGGGCGGGCCTTGAGTTTGCATCAATCATACCGCAACGCAGACATAATACGCCGCATTTTTATGGAGGCGATAAACAGTATCGATTTATTTTGATCGAGGATTTGGGTATTAAGCATGTTAGTCTGGTTGATAGCCTGACAGCCTCCGATCGCGATAAAGCCATTCGTGCGCTGAGGCGATTTATGAAAGCTCTGGGAAGTTTTCATGCAGCTGGCTTTGGCCAAACCCATTTATATCAAGCTATTTTAAGCAAAATTCCTTTGTACGGGACAAAAAACTTGAAGTAGCTCATTGATTAATAGACAATCCCTGCGTTTCTGTTCAAGGAAAAGGCATGGAGTCATGGAAATCAACGAGCTGAGCGGTATATTAAACGGATATTTTAGTTGGAACAAGGCAAGAATGACCTGTTTCGCCTGTATGCTGGTATCATTGTTCAAAGTAAGAACGGTCAATTTAAGCGAACTGGCCTGTGGCTTTGAAAGCGAGGCAACAATAGAATCGCGCTACAAGCGTATCAAGCGATTTTTCAGGGAATTCACAATATGCTTCACCGCTCTGGCCGGATGGGTGATGACTTTTTTTGATTTTGACCAGACGCCGTTGTATCTCAGCATAGACAGAACAAATTGGCAGTGGGGCAAGCAGGATATCAATATATTAATGCTGTCTATTGCCTACAAAGGGATAGCCATCCCTCTCATGTGGGATTTGCTGCCCAAGCGCGGGAACAGTAATACCACAGAGCGTATAGCCTTACTTAAGCGTTTTATAGAGCAGTTTGGCAAAGAAAGAGTTGCCTGTCTGCTGGCTGACCGAGAGTTTGTTGGAAACGAATGGTTCTCATGGTTGCGTAGTGAAGGGATCTCATTTTGCATTCGAATCAAAAGCAACACTCAAACCAGCAACAGCTTGGGGCTTGACGTTAATGTGGATGCTCTTTTCTACGATCTGAAGCCTGGTGAACAACGAAAACTGAGGGGTGAGCGCAGGCTTTGGAAGCAAAAAGTCTGGTTGAGCGCGCTCCGGCTTACAGATGGTGAATTACTTATTGTTGCAACAGATAAAGAAGTTGATTCACCTATCGAATTGTATGGCCGGCGCTGGGAAATAGAAACCCTGTTTTCCTGCCTGAAATCGCGCGGCTTTAACTTTGAGGACACGCATATTACAAAGCCGGAGCGTATTTCGAAGCTGATAGCACTTTTAAGCATCGGCTTTTGTTGGGCTTATAAAGTAGGTGAATGGCGCAACGAGCAAAAAGCGATCAAAATGAAAAAACATGGTAGAAAAGAGGTCAGTATTTTTCGTTATGGTCTTGATTTTCTACGTGATGCGGCTCTCAATGCAAAGCAGAATATCTTGAGTTTAATTGGTCAGGTGATGGCCTTCTTGAGCATCGAGGCACCGACCGAGGCGTTGATATGATTTTTTGTCCCGTACAGAGGCAAAATTCATGGCGAGAATGATGCCAGGGAAGATTCGTTGGAACAAGTCCAAAAAGATTTAATGAGCCGTTTGCAATCAACGCATAAAACTCTAGGTTTATTGTTGTCGCAAGAATGTATTCATGAAGCAGAAACGTTAATCGAATCGGTTATAAAACCGGGGCCATTTACTGTGTTAACACATGGTGATATCTGCCCGGATAATGTTTTTGATCACGAAGAAAACTATGAATTACAACTGATTGATTTTGAATGGGCCTTTGTCAGAAATGCCTTATTGGATGCAACGTATCTACGCATGAGTATGCCAACCTGTTGGTGTGCCAAAGCGATTCCTTCTACCATTATCAATGAGATGGAATTAATTTATCGTGAAGAAATCAGCCGCACTATTCTACAAGCCCAAGATGACACGCTTTATCAAAAAGCTTATACGGAAGCATGTGGATTTTGGATCCTTCAACAAACCCTTCACTATATCGAATCAGCACTGAAACAGGATCGCGTGGGGCCTTCAGGCCCTGTTCCAGATAACGCGTTGTGGAAGCCAGAGGAAAATTGGGTAAGGCCTCGCGTAATTTCCCGGCTACAGGCATTTATTGACGTTGCAACCTCGACTCGCTTATTACTGCATTTGACTGCTATGGCTAAAACAGTATTAACTGAACTGCAAAAACGCTGGCCTGATGCAAAACCACTTGAATATTTTCCTGCTTTTCAACCTTGCAAATTCTATATTAGGGAATATCAGCCAGGGGATGAGGTGGCGATCTACCAACTTTTTTATGACACAGTTCACCATATTAACCGCAAGGACTATACGCAGGAACAGCTGAATACCTGGGCGCCATTGACTCCAGATTTAACCAGTTGGAAAAATTCGCTTTCGAAAAATCACAGTTTTGTTACCGTAGCGGCCGGAAGCCATCAAATTATTGGCTTCGCTGATTTGGAAGAAACCGGCTGTCTTTGTCGTGGGTATGTCCATAAAGATCATCAAAGCCAAGGTATCGGTAAAGCTCTGTTATTAGCGCGAGAAGCCAGGGCAAAGGAGCTGGGAATCAAGCGGTTATATTCTGAGGTAAGCATCACGGCAAAACCATTTTTTGAAAAATGTGGTTATGTGGTGCTTAATGAACAAACCAAAGTCATCAACGGTGTTTCATTTATAAATTATTATATGGTCAAAGAAATGGAATAGAAGCTATCATGCCTTTGACCTGTCCGGAATTTCCAAACCACAGCAAAATAGAAATCTAAACAGGAAACGGTCCTTTTCATCAGGATCCCGGCCGAACCTCAACTTGATCTGACAGTCACTTCTAAAAAACCGGCAACTGTCAGATCAAGTTTGAACTACTACAAATGACTGCTCTCGTGCGTTTGGTATTGTGTATGCGCTTGGAAATGAGCTACCCCATTCAAAGTTGGTCATGTCTGCTCACATTGGGGCGTTTTGAGTCCTTTCATCCGAACTTGATGTCCACTCCAAGACATATTCCCTGTCCTTTTGGGACGGTGCCCACTGGACAGTGCTGCTTTGATGAAAACACCCCGCCAGATGATGCCTTTCCCAAGTCAGTGCGTTTTAATGCATCAATTCTTTGTTGACTTCTTCTCCGTTCCTCCTCTCTTTCCCTCTCTTGCCGCCTCCGCTCACTTTCTCTTTTTACTGCTTCATCATGCCTCCGTTTTTCATCCTCAATGGCTCTCTTTTTGTCAGCCTCTCGCTGTTTTTCTCTCCAGAATTCGTCTCTTTTTTTATGTTCATCCTGTAAACGTTCGGCTCTTCTTAAAAACTCCTCCCTTAGGAGTTCGCCCTCATCACGTCCTGTATGCTTTTTTCGCGAAGATGATGCAACAGCAGGTTTGGAGCTTGGTTTTGGTGTAACAGTCGCTGCGGGTTTCGGGGGTAGGGCAACTGTTTTTGATGACGAAGCAGGCGGCTTTGCTACCTGTATTGAAGGTGCGGGTTTTGATAGCTGGGGTTGCACCAAATCAAAAGCAGCGTGACAGGCATGCTCCGAGAGTTCCGCCAATTTGTCTGCGACATATCGCTTGATGATGGGGCCCACCGCTGCAGCTATCGCGCCAGCAACACCGCTGGCCAAAACAGGATTTTTAGAAAAGGAAAAGGCGGCAAGCGCAGGTGGTAATGAGAGTTTTGTCGTGATGTACCAAGTCACTCCATAGCTTGTAGTTGTTTTTACCGTACCGCAAATCAGTTTTTCGCCCAGTGTTTTTCCTTCTGAATCCTCTACATTTTTGTATGTGTCGACGACAAAGTTGATGTATTTCAAACCAGGAATTTTTCCCTTGGTTAATTCGGCTGCCAATTTGATATCCCGATTTATGATACTCCCTATATCGTCTTGTTGTTTTTTTTGTTTTGGTTCTGTTGGTGTATTTAAATAATCATATATTTTGCCACGAATATTGATGGCAGTTATGGCGATTTCCAGTCCTGAGTAACGCGCCATGCGAGCTAATTCTCTTTGAAAGTCGATTAAATCTGCTGTAGGGCTTGATGCCTGGAAGCCATTAGCAGCGACAATTTTTTCAAACCATCCTTGCTCCGGGTAAGTTGGCGCCAGGGCAATGCACATCAAAGCATACTCAAGGGCTTTGGCATGCTCACCTGACTGCAGGAGAATGTTGGCCAGGTAGTAATGAGATTGGTAAAATCTGGGCTCCAGCGCAGAAGCCTTTTCATAGGCAACCCTGGCGGCGTCCAAATTCCCAAGCGCTTTCTGCGCATGTGCTACGCCGCTGTAATTATAGGCATTCTTCGGGTTGGCCTTGACCGCATTTTCAAAAGCTGTGAGCGCTGCCTGGTAATTGGGTGGCTTGATATTGCATTGGCACTGGCCAATATACCACCAGGCTTCGTGGTGGGTGGGGTTTAGCCTGACAACCTGCTGGAATTTTTGCAGTGCACCGCTAAAGTCCCGAACTGGTTTGGTCTCGTAAAATGTAACCCCTCCACGAAATAATGCATTAATTGTTTCTATTTTTGCTAACCATCCCTGTTCAGGGTAACCAGGATTGAGCGCCATACACTTTTTAGCGTATTCAAGGGCTTTGGCATGCTCACCTGATTGCAGGAGAATGTTGGCCAGGTAGTAATGAGATTGGTAAAATCTGGGCTCCAGCGCAGAAGCCTTTTCGTAAGCGGCCCTGGCGGCGTCCAGATTCCCAAGCGCTTTCTGCGCATGTGCTACGCCGCTGTAATTATAGGCACTCTTCGGGTTGGCCTTGACCGCATTTTCAAAAGCTGTGAGCGCTGCCTGGTAATTGGGTGGCTTGATATTGCATTGGCACTGGCCAATATACCACCAGGCTTCGTGGTGGGTGGGGTTTAGCCTGACAACCTGCTGGAATTTTTGCAGTGCACCGCTAAAGTCCCGAACTGGTTTGGTCTCGTAAAATGTAACCCCTCCACGAAATAATGCATTAATTGTTTCTATTTTTGCTAACCATCCCTGTTCAGGGTAACCAGGATTGAGCGCCATACACTTTTTAGCGTATTCAAGGGCTTTGGCATGCTCACCTGATTGCAGGAGAATGTTGGCCAGGTAGTAATGAGATTGGTAAAATCTGGGCTCCAGCGCAGAAGCCTTTTCGTAAGCGGCCCTGGCGGCGTCCAGATTCCCAAGCGCTTTCTGCGCATGTGCTACGCCGCTGTAATTATAGGCACTCTTCGGGTTGGCCTTGACCGCATTTTCAAAAGCTGCGAGCGCTGCCTGGTAATTGGGTGGCTTGATATTGCATTGGCACTGGCCAATATACCACCAGGCTTCGTGGTGGGTGGGGTTTAGCCTGACAACCTGCTGGAATTTTTGCAGTGCACCGCTAAAGTCCCGAACTGGTTTGGTCTCGTAAAATGTAACCCCTCCACGAAATAATGCATTAATTGTTTCTATTTTTGCTAACCATCCCTGTTCAGGGTAACCAGGATTGAGCGCCATACACTTTTTAGCGTATTCAAGGGCTTTGGCATGCTCACCTGATTGCAGGAGAATGTTGGCCAGGTAGTAATGAGATTGGTAAAATCTGGGCTCCAGCGCAGAAGCCTTTTCGTAAGCGGCCCTGGCGGCGTCCAGATTCCCAAGCGCTTTCTGCGCATGTGCTACGCCGCTGTAATTATAGGCACTCTTCGGGTTGGCCTTGACCGCATTTTCAAAAGCTGCGAGCGCTGCCTGGTAATTGGGTGGCTTGATATTGCATTGGCACTGGCCAATATACCACCAGGCTTCATAGTGGGTGGGGTTTAGCCTGACAACCTGCTGGAATTTAACCAGTGCCTCATCGTATTTTTTGTTCTTGTAACGTATTGATCCCGCGTCAAAATGTATTTTGAATGTCATTATGATCTCTTGATTTGTTTGTCAAGGGAATTTAATTATTTCATCCCAGGCTCACCGAAAACGTGCATTATAAGTTAAATGAAACCATCCCAAAATCCAGTAAAATTACGGTATTGCTACCCGGCTTTTTATTTTTAATTATTATGTGTCTAATTAACTCCATCTTTTCAGGCATCATTAGCTCAGGTAAGATTCTCATGCCATCGAGTGCTTCAGGATTAAAATTATATGGCAGTAGTTTTTCAAGCTGTTCAGTAGGTTCTGCAAGATGAATATCTGTAAGGGCATATTTCAGCCGAGATAAAGTCATCTGGACCCATTGTTCAATTATGCTGCAGTTGAGTTAACTGCAGCACAAGCCGAAGTGTTAGTATCATCAATCAGATTCCTGATTTTTCCTGAAATAAAATAGAGGAACACGCCACCCGTTAAAGCCCAAACACCCAATTGATTGAATACATGCAGGTAATCTGCATTGGTTAACAGTGGATCCGTGGCTTGCGCCTTCATCATGGCATTGGAAAAATACTGAGAGATAGATGCTGCCACACCAGACACCATCATCCAGGTACCCATCAAAACGCCTTGCAACTTTGCCGGTGCGATGCGCCCAATCATAGCATAACCCACAGGCCCGATTAGCAACTCTGCCATGGCTTGTGTCACAAAATGGAGTATTACCCAAACGATGCTGCTACTACCTTGATCATCAGCCATGGTCACACCATAAGACAGGAGAAAAAATGACAGGGCCAGTATGACAAATCCCCATGCAAACTGCGTGGAAACCGCAAAATTATATCCTTTCAAGCGTAATCGATTGATAATCATCGACATGACAGGTGCTCCAATGATGATTACGAGCGCATTGATGTTAAAAAGCCATTGGGTTGCCAACTCATAACCGAATAGCTGTTTATCAACGTTATTTTTGACAAACAGAGTGATACCCATTGGACCGGTGAAATAAATCATCCAGAAGACAATTGATGTTATTGCAAGGATCAGGAAAGCCCGGATTTTTTGTTTGTCGGCCATGATTTTTTGCTTTTGGCCTATTATCAAAATAACACCGAACATTACAAGACTCATAACCACTATAAGGCCATTGCTGATATTTGCTGAATGGAAACACAGGATCATCAAGGGAATGAGGAGCAACGTCATGGCTATGCCTTTAAGATATTGCACTCTTTTTTGTTGGCCTGGCTTCTGTGTTGCAAGGGGCGTATCATGATCAGCCAAATGATTCCAATTCATTGCCATCAAGATAACGGTTATCAAATTTATGGCAGCGCAAGCATAAAACAACAGTTGATACTGGTTTGATTGATCAAAGAATCCGCTGCTGATGTAGCCAGCAAAAAATCCGATGTTCATGGTGGTGTAGGTAACAAAAAATGCGCTTTCCCGTCGGTTATCGCCTGGCTGAAAACGCTGGGTTACCATGCTGTTGAAACAGGTGGTGCTGAGCCCGCAGCCGACCAGAAAGCAACTTAACCCCCAATACAACAGGGTGCTCCGAGCATAGGCTAAACAGACAATACCAATGCTTTGCATGATGGTGGTAACACTGAACAAAGTTCGGTTGCTGAGATAACGCCCTCCCATTACGCCGCCCAACAAGTGTAATATATAATTAAACGCCAGAAACAAACCCACTATGCTGTTTGAGACCGTATTGGACAGACCCAGCTGTTTGGTAATGAATAGCGACAGCGATGAGTACAAAATAGCGTAAGAAAAAGTAGAAAATGCCTGTATAAAATACAGTGCAGTTATTCCTTTCGGCATTCTTTGCAGCGTTTTAATCATTTTTACTCCTGTACTCCATTTAGCAGGTGACTCTACCATTAAATTTGGCTAGTATTAAGTCTTTTTTACAATTATCTATTGTTTTGACTGAGGATAATTGTTTCTGTCCTGCGTTATAGGGTGTTTAGGAATGAACAGCATTGAACGAGTTTCATGGAATGAAATCAAGGATATGATCAAAACGGTTAATCCGTCCATTTATGAGGTCATAGAGCAAATCAATCCGGATGAAGGCATGCCTTTCTTCCTTGCCCGATATAATTTTGGCGAACACTTCGGCATTAAAAAACATGCTTATCTGCCGTCATTTTCCGGGAAAATGGAGCGAATTGACAGCAATCAAACCGATAATGAAATATTTCGTCACTTGGGATATGGCAAAAACAGTCTTCCATTAGGGATCATTCTCGATAAATTCTGCGAGTGGCATTATTTTGGTGAGGAGGATCGGATCTTCCCTGATTGCGTTCAAGGCCCCGGCGCAATTTTCAACATGCAAATTGTGTTTGATGAAGACAAGACCGTGGATAATAACGTGTTGTCGGTGTCTTCTGGCGCTTTGTCTTCTTTCATGCTGCCAAATATTGGCTGCGCCCGAAAGCATGCCAGAATTCAAAAGTATTTCAATGTAACGGCACCGGCACCGAAATCGCCTTATGAGCATCATCGTATATTCACTGACATTTTGCTGGGTAAAAGTACCCAAACGAATTGGCATAGTCAGATTTTGTATTTTTCGGAGCAGTTCATCAATGAGGTGAAAAACAATGACAGATGGCTTAAATTGAAGCTGTATTTTTCTGAAGCCCTGAGAAAGAAGTTGACTCAAAACACGTATGACGCATCATGTAACGATTTGTTTTTGAGTGCTAAAAAGATAAACCGGTTCAGACCGACTCCATTTATCATGGATACGGCGAAGTATATTTTCAATATTTGCATGGGATCGGGCATTGGCGTGAAACCCGCTGTCGATGATCAGTATTTACCCATACAAGATCTCCAGAAAATCTATAGTGAATGTTATGGGCTTGAATATACACCGACCTTAATGGCGCCAGCGTCCCTAGGCGATCAATCCGGCAGTATTTATTACCCGTTGCAGTGCCCTTTCGCCAAAATCAATACCTTTAAAACTAACCAAAGCAATAGCACATTGACGGAGCTGGATAAGTTAAAGAACATATTGTTAGCCTATCAGGATGAATTTACAGAAGAAAATGGTGATGCCTATGGTAGCCCGCTTTACCGGGTTAGCAAGTCAACGCAGTTTTCCTTTTATCATTACAAATCGGCTGGTGACGGAGCCATTAAAAATCCCCTAGAACTTCTGGAGGAGGATGAGCGGTTTGCATTTTCTCACTGTATTGAGAAAGCAGAGTTTTCAGTGGATGCCAAACTATTTAGAGGTTGTGTTCGAATCAGCCGATAGCTGGTAATGCTCGACGTCCATTTCCAGAAGATCAAGGTACTTCTTGCTCAGGCTTGGTTTGGACATGGGTGGAATATACAAGGTGGATACTGGATTAATTGCTACTTGGACTAAATCTTTGAGTAAAAGCCATTTAATTCTGGGCTTTTGCGTGGGTAAAATCGCCGCCTCATATAAGCATACTTGATAATCTTCAGGATAAAAGTCGTGTAAGTAATCACATAACACATTGATTTTTTGAGATTGATTTGTATCTGCCATACCCAGATTTGCAATTTGCCATAGAAGGGTATGGGCATGGACATCAACGGATCTTTCATAAATCAAAAGCTCTGTGGCATCAATCGCATAACAACCCTGATCACCAGGGTCAATTTGCAGATCACTGAACAGGCAATCCATCGCTGACACAGCTGGGAGTAATATGGCATGACCATTTGCAGCGTTTATCTTTTTCACTGCATTTAACGCCGATTCGGCAAAAACAGAAGGATGCCCATAGAAAACCACACACAGGTTTTTAACCTTATGATATTCATTAACAATATGCGTGGTTATCTGATGGTAGGCATCAATTCTTTTCTGAGAGCTGTAGTAGGCAGGTTCCAGTGACTCCGCTTCTTTTGCTTCACGCTGTATCCAGGCTTTAAGATTGTCCTCATTCACTAAATAGAGGACTTTATCTGCGTGTTGAATAACTTTTTTCGTTTCTCCCGTGATATGCGCTATCGATTTTATCCCGGAACCAACAACTATAAGAGTATGCATTTAATTAGTGTACATGCACGATTTTGTTGGAATGGGGCTGTTGCGATGTGCTGAACGATGGATCTGCATCGGTTTCTGCTGTTTGTATTGCTGCGCATAACTCAGCACATTGCGTGTCGCCAAAGTACTCGGTTCCAATGGCTTGTTCTATATTATCCAATAAAATCATCCTTTATTTCCTCATAGATATGTTGTACGGCTCATTGTATATACAAACAACTATTTGGTATAGCGTCTTTGAAAAAATCCGGTTTTCAAATTTTTTTAGGTGCGAGACTCAAGTAATGTGCTAAATGATATTGCATGACTATGCTCGATATGATTTAATAAGTGCTCGATTCGAGTATTTATTAAATGTGGCATAAAAAACAACATGACAGGAGTTAACCATGCAGCATACCGAATTTAAACAACAAATTTTATTCATGAGAGACGTTGAGCAAATCGTTGGACGCGATAGGCTCACCTTGCGGCGCTGGTGGTTGGCAGGCAAATTTCCAAGACCTGTGAAATTGAATAATGCAGTTTTATCATGGCATTATGTAGCAATAGAACAGTGGATACAAAAAACAATGAATATCAATGAAGCAACAGATCTGTGATTTTAGAGAAACTTACCAATTCAACGTATCTAGCTCGGCTGAAGTAGCCCCCATTTTCTGAAAGTTTCTTGGGTATAATGTACCAAGCTTCCCTTTGGTGGATCTTGATAGTCATATTTCTGTAATGCGGCTTTGATAGGCTCCTTTCTAAATGGGACATGTATAACCTTGGCAGTATTGTTGTTTATTCTTGCCGCTAATGCATTTGGCCATAAATATCTCAGTCTGCTAGGCGTGCAAATACTATCATAGCCTGTGTATGCCGCAATTATTGGGATACCACATTTATCTACAGCATATGATATTTCGAAAGGAACATTATCGTCGTCCAAGTGAGTGGTGCTACCAATAATAAGCAGCATGTTTCTTGAATTATTAAGTCTCTCTCGAATTCTACTCTGTAATGTAGCGCGCTTGCTACTGTCACGAACAGCGGAGGTTTTGTCATGACTATTAATCATTTTGAATTCTATATCACTGTGTTCATGCCATGCTGTAAGCAAACGATAATACTTCATATCACTTTTAGTTGGATCAGAAGTATTTTGCGCATGAAAAACCACATAAGTTCCATTTCTATATGCCATCAATTAAACTCCTCTTTGATCTTGCGCAGTGCCACATCACGCATGACACTTTCATGAAGCACTATGTTAATTTGACTAGTGATTCTTTGGCCCTCCGATGATTTGATAATGCTCAACACAATAAGTCTGAGAAGATTAATTGAATCCAATCCAACATGAGATTGACCGCTTCCAACCAGTGGCAGAGCAACTGGCAATCCGTTCGAATAATTGCGAACAGACGTCCATAGTCCTTCGAGAGCATTCCACATGGTGGGCACGTCTGATTTTGCTTTTGCAGTAATCGGGTCAGTACATGACAACACAAATAGCAAATATCTATATTTACCGCTTCCAATAACTGCAGTTGTACCTATTGGGTACTGCGAAGTTTTACCAAGGTAACGAGGTAAATCGTTAGGGACAATTCCGCTCAGAGCTACATTAAGATCATCGTCCAGTTTAACTGAGTCAGAATTATAAACTTTGGTTATAAACTGGCCGTGAATCGAGTTCGGCGCCACGATGTCTCCAGACGGTCCTTTAGCTCCAGCTAACTGTGTATCAAAAAATTCGTTAACCGGTATAGCAAGATGACTCTTTTCATTTTTCGAAAAAATATTACCGAAGTAGATATTAAGTTCGGTACCAGCTCCTCGAAGATTAATCAAAATTTTTAGTGGTTCAGTTACCTTATAAACGACATACAACACTGTGGAAATGAGAGTAACCCACAAAATCTCGTGGTGGAATTGTTCTACCCAAGATTTAACAAAATTCGCTCTGTACGGGACAAAAAATCATATCAACGCCTCGGTCGGTGCCTCGATGCTCAAGAAGGCCATCACCTGACCAATTAAACTCAAGATATTCTGCTTTGCATTGAGAGCCGCATCACGTAGAAAATCAAGACCATAACGAAAAATACTGACCTCTTTTCTACCATGTTTTTTCATTTTGATCGCTTTTTGCTCGTTGCGCCATTCACCTACTTTATAAGCCCAACAAAAGCCGATGCTTAAAAGTGCTATCAGCTTCGAAATACGCTCCGGCTTTGTAATATGCGTGTCCTCAAAGTTAAAGCCGCGCGATTTCAGGCAGGAAAACAGGGTTTCTATTTCCCAGCGCCGGCCATACAATTCGATAGGTGAATCAACTTCTTTATCTGTTGCAACAATAAGTAATTCACCATCTGTAAGCCGGAGCGCGCTCAACCAGACTTTTTGCTTCCAAAGCCTGCGCTCACCCCTCAGTTTTCGTTGTTCACCAGGCTTCAGATCGTAGAAAAGAGCATCCACATTAACGTCAAGCCCCAAGCTGTTGCTGGTTTGAGTGTTGCTTTTGATTCGAATGCAAAATGAGATCCCTTCACTACGCAACCATGAGAACCATTCGTTTCCAACAAACTCTCGGTCAGCCAGCAGACAGGCAACTCTTTCTTTGCCAAACTGCTCTATAAAACGCTTAAGTAAGGCTATACGCTCTGTGGTATTACTGTTCCCGCGCTTGGGCAGCAAATCCCACATGAGAGGGATGGCTATCCCTTTGTAGGCAATAGACAGCATTAATATATTGATATCCTGCTTGCCCCACTGCCAATTTGTTCTGTCTATGCTGAGATACAACGGCGTCTGGTCAAAATCAAAAAAAGTCATCACCCATCCGGCCAGAGCGGTGAAGCATATTGTGAATTCCCTGAAAAATCGCTTGATACGCTTGTAGCGCGATTCTATTGTTGCCTCGCTTTCAAAGCCACAGGCCAGTTCGCTTAAATTGACCGTTCTTACTTTGAACAATGATACCAGCATACAGGCGAAACAGGTCATTCTTGCCTTGTTCCAACTAAAATATCCGTTTAATATACCGCTCAGCTCGTTGATTTCCATGACTCCATGCCTTTTCCTTGAACAGAAACGCAGGGATTGTCTATTAATCAATGAGCTACTTCAAGTTTTTTGTCCCGTACAAAGCAAAATTCGAAAAGTTAGACATTGTTTCTATCATGCCTAAAATACCCAATCCCTGAAGCATCCATTTGGGCAACATCTTCCAGTTCCTGCGTATACCTAAATTAAACCTGTAAATAAGGCCAAATTCCTTCACCATATGCCCTTTTATTATTTCGATTTTGGGCTCTACCCCAAATAAGGGGGCACTTTAATCAAGTTAGTCTAGACTAACTAATTGATTTCGCGATCAAATTGGAGATTAAAGTGCCCAAGCATAATCTTATCTTAAATTTACCTGGATTTACCATACAAAAAGTGAGTGGTTATCAACCACTGATATTGGATATTTCGTATCAACGATTACCTCGCTGTGCCCATTGCAATAGCAAAGCAGTGCGTAAAAAGGCATCTTATATACGAACCGTAGCTCATGAATTAATTGGTCATCGCCGCAGCCTTTTGCGATTTAAGGCCTATAAACTGTATTGCAATACATGCCAGCGCTACGGAAATCAGCAGTTTCCTGGCATCAATAAGCATCAGCGTTCAACCTGGCGTTTACAGGCAGCGGTATTTCATAACCACACGCGAGGAATTTCCCAAAAAGACCTTGCTCAGCAATTTAATAAAGGGAAAGCTACGATTGAGCGTTGGTATCATCGACAATATCAGGAGCAGGCTAAAGAGTTGATGAATACACCATGTCCAACTGTACTGGGTATTGATGAGCACTTCTTTAGCCGAAAACAGGGATTTGCCACAACGCTGTGTGACCTGAAAAAACATAAGGTGTTTGATATTGTGAAAGGCCGAAGTGAATCTGATCTTGCCAGTTATCTGGCCTCCCTTACCGGAAAAGAACGCGTCAAGGTGGTTTGTATGGATTTAAGTAACGCCGTGTGCAACTTTTAATGGATAAGAGAGTGGATGCTTGAAAGGCACAGCATAATTTTGTAAGTTCTTGATTTTCCGACGATCCAGGACTACAAGGAGTATGCTGTGCCGGTTGAGGATTTTATCATTAGTACTTTTTGTTTGATAGATTCCCTTTACAAAAAGGCCGTTATCACAAAGTTGAGAACCCGAGGCTTTGCACCCAGGCTCTCCGATCCCGAGGTGATCACGATAGAGCTGGTTGGCGAGTTTCTCGGGCTTGATACCGATAAGGCAATTTGGTCATATTTCAAGCGACACTGGCAGAATTGGTTTCCCGGGCTTGGAGACAGGACGAGCTTCGCCAGGCAATCAGCCAAGTTGTGGGCCGTTAAGCAAAGCATTCAAAAATTGCTGGCCGGGAAACTGGGTACCTTCAATGACTCACTCCATATGTCTGACGGATTTCCTTTGCCAATTTGTCACTTCAGGCGCGCTAACTTTTCCCGGTTGTTCTCAGAGGCCGCCGCTTATGGCTACTGCGCCTCAAAAAATGAGCGCTATTATGGGTTCAAGGGCAATCTGTTGATTGACTCACAAGGCGTCATTACCGCCATAACCGTCACACAGGCAAACATTGATGAACGAGAGTCCGTCTGGGATAATCTCGACAACGTACAGGGCATGATTATTGCTGATAAGGGATTGATAGGCCAAGATTTTCAGGAACAAATCCGACAACATACGAATGTTACCCTGCAAACGCCTCTGCGCTCCAATATGACAGACCCACGCGGCTCAGATTTTAGCAAGTGGCTCGTATCTACCCGCAGATTGGTTGAAACGGTGATTGGGCAACTGACAGAGCGCTTTCATATTCAAAAAGTCAGGGCTCGCGACCTCTGGCACCTGACCAGCAGAATCGGACGAAAAACCTTGGCGCATACAATTGGATGCTTTCTTAATCACAAGCGAGGGGCAAAATTAACCCAGTTTGATGGACTTGTCGCCCCGTTGTAAGTTGCACACGGCGTTAAGTAGTACTTACCGCTCTATTGTAAAAAAACATTTTCCCAATGCAAAAATTGTGGCTGACCGATTTCATGTTATTCGCTTGCTTCAACATCAATGTATGATGACCTATCGCGAACTATCGAGCCAAATAAAAAGTAATCGGGGTATATTGGCTTTACTGCGTACACGACCTGATAGATTGACTCCTCAACGGCGACTTAAGCGGGATGCATTCCTTCAAGACAATCCCGCTATAAACGCTATATATCAGTTCCAGCAACAAATTCATGCGTTACTCTTACACAAATCCATGAATAAAGATTGGTGTAAGAAAATGATCCCTCAGTTTTTAAATATGCTGGATGAACTGAAAAATAGTCCATTTAAAGCATTGGCAGTGCTTGGTAAAACATTTTGTCAATGGAAAGAAGAGATAGTACGCATGTGGCGGTTTAGAAAGTCAAATGGCATTACAGAAGGGTTTCATAGAAAGATGAAGTTAATACAAAGAAGAGCTTATGGCTTTCGTAACTTTGAAAATTACAGAACTCGTGTTAGGGTGCTCTGTTGTTAATGGTGAGTGCCCCCGTAATTGGGAAAGACCCAGTTAATACAAAGAAGAGCTTATGGCTTTCGTAACTTTGAAAATTACAGAACTCGTGTTAGGGTGCTCTGTTGTTAATGGTGAGTGCCCCCGTAATTGGGAAAGACCCCAAGATTTTGATGCGTAAGTCATTGATTTTATTGGTCGGGACGGAAGGATTTGAACCTTCGACCACTAGCACCCCATGCTAGTACGCTACCAGGCTGCGCTACGCCCCGACTTGCTGCAGATAATATCCGTTCGTTTCTAAAAAGACAAGGGGATTATCAGCGATATGGCGGCGCATGATGCGCCGCCGCGTGAATTAATCACCGAGCAGACCCAGAGAACGCACAATGTCGCGCTCCTGGCGCAGTTCCGCAAGCGTTGCATCGAAGCGGGCGCGGCCGTAGTCGTTCAACTCGAGGTCGGTAATAACGCGAACTTCACCATGCTCACGTCGGCATGGGAAGGAGAAAATAAGCCCTTCATCCACACCATACTCCCCTTTTGAACTGAGGCACATGGAGAATGATTCACCAAATGGCGTGTCGTTGATGAGGTTCTGAACACCGCGCACCACACCATTTGCTGCAGAGGCCGCAGATGAAGCACCGCGTGCCTTAATCACCGCCGCACCCCGCTGCTGGATAAGCGGCACGAAATCATTTTCAAGCCAGGCGTGGTCGTGAATCACCTTCTCTACCGGCAGGCCATTAATTTTCGCGTTGTAAAAATCTGGATACTGGGTGGACGAATGGTTACCCCAGATAGTCATCTGACTGACAGCGGTGACATCAACGCCCGCTTTTTTTGCAAGCTGTGTGCGCGCACGCAGTTCGTCAAGCGTCGTCATGGCGTGGAAACGCTCTGAGGGGACATCCGGTGCGTGGTGGCGCGCAATCAGACAGTTGGTGTTGCAGGGATTTCCCACCACGAACACATTGACATCTTCACTTGCAAAATCGTTGATGGCACGACCCTGATGCGTAAAAATACCGCCGTTAATCTGTAAGAGATCGGAACGCTCCATACCCTGTTTGCGCGGCACTGAACCTACGAGCAGCGCCCAGTTCACGCCATCCATCGCTTCCTTGATGCTTGATGTGCAGAGCAAGCGCTTCAGACGCGGGAATGCGCAGTCATCAAGCTCCATGGCAACCCCTTCCAGTGCCGGCATCGCCTGTTCGAGTTCCAGCATGTTAAGCTCAACATCGACATGCTCACCAAACATCTGGCCTGAAGCAATCCGAAATAAAAGCGCATAGGAAATTTGTCCCGCCGCTCCGGTTACTACGACACGTACTCGTTTGTTCATTTGTTTTTCCTTTCTTTAAACCATTCTTTTACCAGAAACAGGGCGGCAATGCTGCGCGCCTCTGTAAAATCCGGGCGCGCGAGCAGTGCATCACTGGCTGCAAGCGGCCACTCAATCACCTCGGGCGGCTCTGGCTCATCGCCCTCAAGCGGAGAAGGATACAAACCCTCCGCCACAATCACATCAAGGCGCGCGCCAAAATAACCGGGCGCGAGCGTCATGGATTTGATCTCAGTCAACGTGCGAGCAGCAAAACCCGTTTCCTCTCGCAGCTCACGGTTCGCCGCATGCAGCGCTGTTTCTCCCGCGTCAATGCGCCCCTTGGGAAACGCGAGCTCCATCGCGTCAGTCCCGGCACCGTATTCGCGCACCAGCAACAACGACTCGCCCGGTGTAACGGCGACTATCAGTACCGCGCCATGGCCGTGGCTTCGAATCCGTTCATACACCCGTTCAGCACCGTTAGAAAAGCGAAGGTGCATCGATTCGACCGTGAACAACTGTGATTTGGCAATCACTGACTTTTTGAGACAAACCGGTTTTTCTCGCATCCGTGGCATCGCTCTTCAGGTTTTGGAAACCAATTCATGATACTATTACCTCCCCCAGCATACCAGCCTGAATTTAGTATCGATGCGTGAGCTTTCTCTTTATATCCATGCCCCCTGGTGCATTCAAAAGTGCCCCTACTGCGATTTTAACTCCCACAAACGCCCGGATGCGCTGCCGGAATCGGCCTATGTGCAGGCTCTGCTTGCTGATCTTAGCGAGGATTGTGCGCGTTTTGGCACCCGCACCGTGCAAACGGTCTTTATGGGCGGTGGAACGCCAAGCCTCTTCAGCGCTGGCGCCTGGCAGACCCTGTTTGAGGGCGTGCGTAACCTCCTCCCCCTGGCGCCGGATGCTGAAATCACGCTGGAAGCCAACCCGGGAAGTGCTGATATCACCAATTTTCAGGGATATCGAAAAGCCGGTATCAACCGCCTCTCCCTTGGCATTCAAAGCTTTAATACAGCGCATCTCAAAACCCTCGGGCGGGTGCACGATGCAATGGAAGCAGAGCGTGCCATTGCGTTTGCCCGTGCCGCGGGTTTTACCAACATCAATCTTGATATCATGCATGGTTTACCGGGACAAACCCTGTCAGAAGGGCTTGATGACCTGAAACGCGCCATCGACCACGCGCCTGAACACCTCTCATGGTACGCCCTCACCATCGAGCCCAATACGCTTTTTCACAAGCAAAAGCCTGTACTTCCTGATGAAGAAACACTCTGGCAGCTTGAAGAAGAAGGCCTCGCGCTGCTCGCCTCAGCCGGCTACCGGCGCTATGAAATTTCCGCCTTCAGCCGTGAGGGTTTTGCGGCAAGACACAATCTCAACTACTGGCGCTTTGGCGATTATCTTGGTATTGGCGCCGGCGCCCACGGTAAACTAACTGACAGCGACAATACCGTCTGGCGCACACAAAAACATCGCCAGCCAAAGGACTACCTGCATCCCGAAAAGCCCTTTCTGACATCCCTCGAACAGCCCGATGCCGCCACCCTGCTCTTTGAATTCATGCTGAACACCACTCGACTTGAAGAACCTGTTCCGCTGAGCCTTTTTACAGAAACCACCGGCCTTGAAACCGATATCCTGCTGAAGAAACTGGCTCCTGCAGAACAACAGGGGCTTTTGTCCCGTTCCGAAGACCACTGGCAGGTTACCCCCCATGGGCGGCGCTTTACCAATGATTTGCAGGCCTTGTTTCTTCCCTGAAGTTTTTTGTATACACTGATGTTTTTAGCAAAATGGAGCGGTCATGGGAGAAACAGTCCTGTTCCTGGTATTAATGGCCGTTGGCTATCTTGCGGGCTCTGTCTGCTCGGCCGTAATCGTGTGCCGTCTTTTCGGATTGCCCGACCCGCGCACGGAAGGCTCGAACAATCCGGGCGCTACCAATGTGCTGCGTATCGCCGGCAAAGAATATGCCGCCATGGTGCTGTTTGCCGATATGTTGAAAGGTTTATTGCCGGTATTGCTCGCGAAGCTCCTCGGAGCAGGTCCCACAACCGTTGCCTTCACCTGCCTTGCCGCAGTTATTGGACATATGTGGCCGGTGTTTTTTGGTTTTCAAGGCGGTAAGGGTGTCGCAACCGCGCTGGGCGGACTATTTGGCATCGACCTGGTACTGGGAGCGGTTGTAACGGGTACCTGGCTGCTGGTCGCTAATTTCTCTCGACGTTCATCACTGGCTTCACTCATCAGCATGGCACTCATGCCGATTTTTTCACTGATGATTTTGCGCCATCTCGGCTCGTTCCCGCCGCTGTTTCTGGTAACGATGTTTATATTCTACAAACACCGCACTAACATCAGCCGCCTCATCGATGGCACTGAGCCACGAATCGGTACAGAAAAGAAAGGCTGAGGCCTCAAGCGCGCTGAGCAGCAAGGGGCCAGCGCGCTTTCACCTCAATCGCTGTAGTCTCATCGCATTCGCCGCGCAACAGCCGCAGGCAACCGGCGTACGCCACCATCGCGCCATTATCCGTGCAGTATTCCATGGCAGGAAAGTACACTTCACCACCAATATCCTTCATCATGCTGCGAAGCGCATGGCGCAATGCCTGATTTGCGCCAACCCCACCCGCCACTACAAGGCGCCTTTTGCCGACAGCCTCAAGGGCGCGGCGGCATTTGGAAACGAGGGTATCGACTATTGCCTCCTGAAACGCACGCGCAATAACCTGGCGCGCTTCATCGTCCTGTGCGCTGTTTTTCCAGACGGTAAGCGCATGCGTTTTCAGCCCGCTGAAACTGAAATCAAAGCCCGGACGGTTTAACATGGGACGAGGAAAAGGCGCGGGCCGCTCTGCTGAGCGGCACTCATCGGCAAGACGCGCCAGAATTGCGCCGCCGGGATAAGGCAGTCCCATGAGCTTTGCCGTCTTGTCAAACGCCTCACCCACCGCATCATCCTGAGTGTCACCAAGGAGGCGGTATATACCAATATTGTCAACCTCGATAAGCAGGGTATGCCCGCCTGATACCAGCAATGCAACAAATGGAAATTCCGGTGCCGGTGTTTCAAGGCATGCCGCCAGTAAATGGGCTTCAAGGTGATGCACGGCAAGCGCCGGGATATTGAGTCCAAACGCGAGGCTCCTCGCAAACGCGGCTCCAACGAGCAGCGCACCCACAAGCCCCGGGCCTGCGGTATAGGCGATGGCATCGATGTCGTTTTTTTTCAGTCCAGCCTCGGCGAGTGCCGCATTGGTCAGCTGGACGATGCAGCGTACGTGGTCACGTGAAGCCAGCTCTGGTACGACGCCTCCAAAGGTCGCGTGCATGGCGGCCTGTGAATGCAGTGCGTGACCCGTGAGACCTTTTTCAGAATCATAAACGGCCACCCCGGTTTCATCACACGATGACTCAATTCCTAGAACCCGCATACCCTGAAAACCCTCGACAACACTGCAAAAACACCGATTATACGCAAGATGACGCAAAATGCCGATAGCTTCATCGTCAATTCACTTGACGACTGGACTTTCGGACACTAGAATTCACAACCTGTTGAACTTTATTTTATCAGAGGAATTATTAATGCCCACCGTTCGTGTGAAAGAAGGCGAAAATCCTGAATACGCACTGCGCCGTTTCAAGCGCTCCTGTGAAAAAGCCGGTATCCTGACTGAGCTGCGTCGTCGTGAGTTCTATGAAAAGCCCACTGCAGAGCGCAAGCGCAAACAGGCTGCTGCCGTTAAGCGCCATCTTAAGAAAATTTCACGCGACACGGCTTCACGCCGCAGCTCACGTTCACGCCGCAAGTAAATCATGAGCATCAAAGAACGTCTCTCTAATGACGTAAAAGATGCCATGCGCGCCCGGGATCAGAAAACACTGGGCACGCTCAGGCTGATTACCGCTGCCGTGAAACAGGTTGAGGTGGACGAGCGTATTACTGTCGAAGACGATCGCCTGCTCGCGATTCTCGACAAGCTCTGCAAACAGCGCCGGGAGTCTATTGCTCAGTACCGCGCTGCCAATCGCGAAGATTTGGTCAGCCAGGAACAGTTTGAGCTGGACATCATTGCGCGCTACCTGCCAGCCCCGCTGACAGACGCAGAAGTCGACACCCTCATCGCCGAGGCCATTGCGGAAGCCGGTGCCACAGGACAAGCCGATATGGGCAAGGTCATGGCACTTTTAAAGCCCCGTTTACAGGGTCGCGCTGACATGGGCAAGGTGAGTCCGCGGGTCAAGGCTTTGCTCTCAGTGTAGAAAATTATGGCAGGTCTCATACCTGATGCGTTCCGCGACGAGGTTTTGAGCCGCACTGATATCGTCGAGCTGATAGACAGTCATGTTCCCCTGAAAAAACAGGGGAACAGCCATACGGCCTGCTGCCCTTTTCACTCAGAAAAAACCCCCTCCTTTAACGTTATTGGCAAAAAGCAGTTTTACCATTGCTTCGGATGCGGTGCGAGCGGTAATGCCATCAGTTTTATCATGCAGCATCTCGGGCTTGGATTTCGCGAAGCCATCGAACATCTCGCACAACGCGCAGGCCTTACACTGCCCGATACCGTTGACACGCGCACCCCAAAAACGTCCGGGTTATATGCTCTTATGAAAACGGTCTGTACCTTTTACCAGAAACAGTTGCGCGAGAGCGCGGATACGGCGATTGCCTATCTGCAACGGCGTGGTGTCAGTGGGGAGATTGCGAAGCGTTATCAGCTGGGGTTTGCACCGGAGGGCTGGCACCTGCTTGAGCGCGCGTTTGCGCGCCAGAAAAAAGAACTTATAGAAACGGGCATGCTGGTTGTTCGCGATGATGGCAAAACTTGTGACAGGTATCGCCAGCGTATCATGTTCCCGATTCATGACCGCCAGGGACGCATCACAGGCTTTGGCGGGCGGGCCGTTGCAGAGGGTCAAAAACCTAAATACCTGAATTCACCGGAAACCCCGCTCTTTCAAAAAAGTCGTGAACTGTATGGGCTTTACCAGGTCCTGCAAAGACCGGAAATGCCCGAATATATTATCGTGGTTGAGGGCTATCTGGATGTACTCGCACTTGCTCAGCACGGCTTTGACAATGCTGTCGCCACACTGGGTACCGCTACCAGTACCTGGCACATACAGATACTGAGCCGCCACACACGGCGTATCATTTTTTGTTTTGATGGTGACGCTGCAGGACGGCAGGCAGCATGGAGAGCGCTTGAGAACAGTCTTGCGCACCTTGATACCGGTCTTGAGATAGGTTTTGTATTTTTACCGGAGGGTGAAGACCCTGACAGCCTCGTGCGCCGGGAGGGGTTTGAGGCCTTTGGAGCACGTCTTCGTGCGTTTCAGGCGCTTAATCATTTTTTCTTTGAAACGCTCTCAGCAGACATTGACTTGAGCAGCCTTTCAGGAAAGGCTCGGCTGGTGCACGTTGTCAAACCCTATCTGATGAAAATGCCGGATGGCCCCTACCGGCAGCTGCTGGAAGATGAACTTGGGCGTAAAACCCGCATCGAGGGCCATCGTTTGCATCCGATGATAGGCGATGGTGCTGAAAAACCTGCCCCTGTGACACAAAAGGCCATCAGGCGCTCGCCCGCGCGCCTTGCCATTGCCCTGCTGTTACAGCATCCAGAAATTTTTGCAGAGTGTCGGGAATATATTCAGGAAGGTTCTTTACAAGGTAACAGCCTCGCATTGCTGCGCGAGTTGCTGGATGTGCTGTCACATACTCCTCAGCCCACAACGGCTTCCCTTGTGGAGCACTGGCGTAATACACCGTGGTTTGATGTCGTGAGTCGGCTTGCTGTCTGGGAGCATCTGGTACCACAGGACGCACGCGCACGTGAATTTATTGACATTGTCCAGTTTCTACATAAACAGGATGTTGAAAAAAATATCCAGCAACTTTTAGTGAAATCCCGCACAAACGGGCTTGACGCGACAGAGCGTGAAACCTTGCAGCGACTGCTTCGAAGCCGTCATCCCGCAGGAAGCTGACAGACTTTTCACGAAAAACCGAAATATTCACAGTCCGTGCTACTGGTATGTTTCCCGTTGTCGGTTTATAATCAAACACTTTTTGTTAATTTATACCCATAGCCTTGTAGTTGATGCCCATGACCATGAATGATCAAGAACAGTACCATTCGCAGTTTACCGAAATTATCCGACTGGGAAGGGAACAGAAATACCTGATTGAATCCCAGATTTACGATATGCTGACGCTGACGGATGAAGAGAATTACGCCGAATTCATCCACATGCTCGAACACACCATGAATATCAAGGTGTTTAATCATCCTCCAAGTGCCGATGAACTTGCCATGCTTGGCAACACTGAAGAAGCGCCTGATGATGAAGAAGAGGCCGTTGGCATTCTCGAAACCATCGATGAAACCTATGGCAGAACCACTGATCCGGTACGGATGTACATGCGTGAAATGGGTACAGTCGAGCTGCTGACGCGTGAGGGTGAAATCCGTATCGCGCGCCGCATCGAAGAAGGCATTTTTCAGGTACTCAAGTCCCTCGCAGGCTATCCAGAAACGATTGGGCTTGTACTTGAAGATTACAGCCGTTTTCTTGCGGAAGAAATCCGCCTGAGCGAAATTATCAGTGGCTTTTCTGATGCGGATGACGAAGCTCCCCCTGCAAGCATTGGCTCCATGCTCGAAGAATCTCGACAGGACGGCGAAGAGGCAACAACCCCTAACCTCGTGCTGGAAGACGAGGAAGGTGGCGATGAAGACGGTGGCAGCGGCCTCACTGAGGCGGAAGAAGGCCCCAATCCTGAAATTGCCAAAACCTACTTTGATGACCTGGCCGCGCACTATGAAAAAGCCATGACTGCGCTCAAAAAGCATGGACGAACGGCACCAGAGACTGTGAAAGAGCTCGAAGCGATGTCTGACTCCTTCCTGAAGCTCAAGCTTACCTCACGTGAAGTAGATAAACTGACGCGCCATTTTCGCCAGCTTCGCAACCATATCCGTGAATTTGAGCGCGCGGTCATGCGTCTTTGCATTGAAAAAGCGCGCATCCCGCGTAAGCTCTTCATTGATACATTCCCAGGCCAGGAGACTGACTCCACGTGGCTTGATGGACTGGTGAAGAAGGAAGCGAAAAAGCTCGACATGGTGAGAATTGAAGAGTGCGCAGAAGAAATCCGAAGCCTGCAGGCGCGTCTTGCGGGCTTTGAGCAGGAATATGGCCTGACTATTGCCGAAATCAAAGACATTAACCGTAAAATGTCGATTGGTGAAGCCAAAGCGCGACGTGCGAAAAAGGAAATGGTCGAGGCTAATCTTCGCCTCGTTATCTCAATTGCCAAAAAGTACACCAATCGTGGTCTGCAGTTCCTGGATTTAATTCAGGAAGGTAACATTGGTCTCATGAAAGCAGTGGATAAATTCGAGTACCGCCGCGGCTATAAGTTCTCGACATATGCCACGTGGTGGATTCGTCAGGCCATCACGCGTTCCATCGCCGACCAGGCACGCACCATCCGTATTCCGGTGCACATGATTGAGACCATCAACAAGCTTAACCGCATTTCACGTCAAATTCTGCAGGAAACCGGCCGCGAAGCTGCTCCTGAAGAACTGGCAGCGAAGATGGAGCTGAGTGAAGATAAGATTCGCAAGGTTTTGAAAATCGCCAAAGAACCAATTTCGATGGAAACACCGGTTGGTGATGATGACGACTCACATCTTGGGGATTTCATCGAGGACAATAACATCGAGTCTCCCATCGACATGGCCACCGCATCAGGCCTGCGCGAAGCAACGCTTGAAATCCTCGAAACCCTGACACCCAGGGAAGCCAAGGTGCTGCGCATGCGCTTTGGTATCGAAATGAATACTGACCATACACTGGAAGAAGTCGGTAAGCAGTTCGATGTAACCCGCGAGCGTATCCGCCAAATCGAAGCGAAGGCCCTGCGAAAACTCCGTCACCCTTCCAGCTCCGAAAAGCTGCGCAGCTTCCTTGAAGGCGATGAGAGCTAAGGAGTAGCTTTCATCGCGTTTTGCGTTTACAATGCAGTGTCTTCGGGCCCATAGCTCAGTTGGTTAGAGCAGCGGACTCATAATCCGTTGGTCCTAGGTTCAAGTCCTAGTGGGCCCACCAAATTAAGCTAGCAAAATCAAGAACTTACAATCAACTCTCCCAACCCTGCAAAAACCATTGTGGGGATTTTGTGGGGCACAGCAGATACAAACTCATAAACTAACTACCTTACGCCCGTGAGATGTATCTTTTTCTTTTCTATTATTTGGATTACGAAGCAATGTGAGAACCACCCCACTTTGTTGCTTTTCGCAAACCGTGTTTCCTGCTTCATAGAGGTTTTGCAATTCAGCGGAGGAATAATGTGTGGTGATACGACCTGATCGATGACCAAGCAAATCTTGCCTGTCTTCAAAACTTACCCCAGCAGCACGTAATCGTCTACCGAAGGTATGTTTCAGATCATGAACACGCACAAACTCCAAACCAGCTTCTTTCCGAGCCCCTTTCCAACCTGTATTATTCATACGAGTCACCGGCTTACCCTTGAAAGTAAATACAAATTGCTCATGCTTTCCCCTTTGAGCCTCAATGACCGATTTTGCTGTTTGATTACAAACTACCAAGCGCTCTTCGCCATTTTTAACCAGCTCAGGTGGGATAATAAACACCAAGAGCTGTGGTATTTCGGGGATCTTGATTTCCCAGTCCCATTGAAGAGAACATACCTCACTCTCCCGGCATCCAGTATTAACAGCAAACAAGGCCATTTGTTCCAAATGCGATGGTAACTCAGCAAAGAGCCGACGTTGTTCATCCCAGCTTAATGGATAGGGTTTACGCAAGTCGTCTTCCGGCAACAATTTAATTTTTGGCGCGTTCAGCAACCAAGTTAGCCCAAATTCATCAAGCCATTCTGTTGCAGCCAGATTAGTGATGCGTCGAACAATCTTAAGACCATGGTTAATGGTTCTTGTTTTCAATTGTTCCTTACGTCGCCCATCAATAAATGGCTGCAAAGTACCCATATGAATTGAATCTAAAGACATCTTCCCAATATATTGCACCAGAACACGTAAACGTCCTGCATCATCACTGATGCTGCGCTTATGCTGATTCTCGTCCAAAAATTTAATGGCTGCTTCCATAAAGGTGCGTTTAGGTCTTACCCCAAACACAGACGCCTGCCTTATTTCTTCAACACGTACCGCTAGATATTTTTCTGCTTCTTCGAGGCTGCCCGTACCAGTGCTTTCTCGAATTCTACATCCAAAGATCGCTTTATCGATATGCCAGTACTCCCCTCTTTTGAAGAGACCCGGCGATTTTTTTCGTCCCATTGTTCCACACTCCTCTGTCTGGCTACCGCAGGACGACCACTACAGAGCTTATAATCGTCTACCCAGGCGTCTAAATCAAGTCTGTCAAAAGCAATTCCTTGTGTTCCAATGGGAATTTCAATTAATCCAGGACGTACTTCATCATTAAATCTGTGCCTATCCATACCTATATAGGTGGGAGCATCACGTAATCGAACAAGTCGGGGAAGTAAATTTGTCATTTTAATTCTTAATATATGGTTTATATTTATAAACCATATATTAAGAACATATTTATTTCGTGTCAATAAAATTAAACTTTTTGTCGTGTATTGGGTTTTCCCGCATATCCAGAATAAATAAATAACTGCAAATTGGTAAGCCACCAGTAAAACTGATGGCTTTCAATTTGCAGTCAAGAATCTACGAAGGCCTATTACATGAGAATCATTTTTGTAATTTTCCTTCATCAGCGGGCGGATTATACAGTGTCCAGGTAAACGTTTCGCTTTTGCCTATCCGTTGGAAAAAGCGGGTTCTTGAGGCCTGTAATTCTTTTTTCGCATCTTCAGATATTCCCAGCACGGAGGGCAAAACAGGCAGCTTGACAATAGATCCCGATTCTTGCTCCAAAGAGGCTGTGTCCGATGTCTGTACAGGCGGTTTTTGTTCACCGGATTTACCTTTTTTTCTGAGGAGCATTTCCCGGTAACGGGCTGTCGATGCTGCTCTTTTCTGTCTTGCATTATTCTCACTTGTCGGCTTTTGTGCAAACATGGATTGCGCTGGCAATTTTGGTTGCGTGATACTTTCAACACGCTGCTTGCTTTGGGCGAGGTATTTGGTAAGGCCTGGCATATTAGACAGGTGTAGCGGAAATTTTTCGTGAGCGACCGTCGACAAAAGATGCGCGGGGCGCGCAGAATTTTTTTTGTTTTTAATGTATTGTTTTTCAAAATAAAGCTCACCTTGCAGATGCACAGCATGGTAAAATGTTCGTTTGGTCGGCACTGTCTGACAGGCAATAAAAATCGGCTTGCCTCTTAAGGATGTATCTGGCAATTTGATCAAGCCTTCCTTGTCGAAGTCAGGCTTTAACCCTTCAGACAAAAGAATAATCGGACGACCCAGAAGACTCGACAGTGCATCAATCACTACAGCATCACCAGGCACGCCGGATTTGGACATGTTCTGTGTCCAGGCAGTGAACGCCTCATCAGCGGTTTTACCCGTTGGCACTTCAATCCTGGGTTTGAACACGTCTTTGTTGGACAGGATATGAGCAACTGCTTTTTGTCTTAATACATCGGCAGATTCATCAGTATAGACAGAAACGGCTTTAAACAGGCTGTTACCATCGCATTGCAATGGAACAACCTCCAAAGTTCCGGCGTTCAGATGCTGAAAAAATAATGTGCTTACATAAAGTTTTGTAATGTCGGGGTGCAAGTCATCTGTATATTCGGTATCTTTCTTTAATTCAGCATACAGTCGGGAAGCGCCTATCAAACTCTGATCCTTGCTGGCCGTAGCTACCCAGTTGGCAATCTTGTAAAACCTGTCTTTCAGGTTAAACCTTCTGGCTTCCACCACCTGTTCTGCTGTACCTTCCACTGTTTTTTTAAGAGCAGAGAGCGTTCGCAAGGCAAAAGTTCCCCCCACAATCCCTCTGTGGTATTCGGCCATAAGCGCGCCAATACTCGCAAGGGGAGTTTTTAACAAGGGAGCTATGACAGACTTGATAATCGTATCCTCGTGCGTGAAATACAACTGTTGCCATACGCTTCCGGCCATATGTTCTACGAACAGTTTGGCAAAATTCCAGGTATAGCTCTCGGAAAGACTGCCATCGGCCTGGATATCGATGCGATGCATCATATTGCGTATCCAGGGAAGATTGAGAGGCGCTGTAGCTGCCTGGCGTGCCAGGGCCAATGCATTATTGTTGGGATTCGTCCAGAAAAGATACGTTCCCAGAGTTGTTTGTGCCAGATTAAAACCCTCTGCAGCAAAATGCACAGTGGGGCTTGCAACGCTTATGAAGTGTTTGAGTGCATTGGGCTTGAACCATGCTTTCATTTCATCTGGCATATCCCCGTTTTCAGACAAAAATTCCAGCCTGTCAACCAAACACTCCGTTAGAACAGTTGCCAGTTGTACGGCTGCAACAGGGGTATTATAGCGCCCCAGAAAGTCGTGTGCGGTTTGCACCATTCCAGGAGCTGGTTTGTTTTTCAAACAACTGCCGAATGCTTCAAGCCCACCTTCTGACATACTAGTGTTTTCACGCAGGTGTCGTTCCGGATCAATCGCTGATTGAATGTTGTCATTCACCAGTGCTTTTACAAAATGTGCTCCTTTGCCAACGACCTGGTTTATCCGGTTATAAACTTCCAGGGATTGCTTCTCCGTTAAATCATATTTTTTTTCAGCCCATTTCTGGATGTTGTCTTTAAAAAGCAGCAATCCTACATCTGCAATCAAGTGCACACGTGACAAGTTTTCCAATAAATTTTGAAGATTATTGATATCGGCACAATTGGCATCTTCGGCCAGCTTTATGGCTTCAATCTCCAGTTTTCGTTCGAGATCCTCCAGCAGCTCCTGGTCATTTTGTGATTTGACACGTTGAGCTTCTGCGTCTGATTCCGCCTTGATGACTTCCGAGAGTGTCTTATCGGCTGCATCCCCGGAAATGGTTTCGTCGGTTGCTGGACTGGAAGCCGGGCCAGGGTTTTGTTCCTCGCCAGTGCCACCATCGTTTAAGGATGGTTCCAAACCGGAGGTTTCTTCAACGACCAGTTTATTCTTTAATGCTTCTATAGCTCTTACAAGATCGTCAAAATACGCAGCCCTTTCCTGGATTGGAAGAAGACTGATTACATCCCGGCTTGCGACGAACTTTTTCGCGTCTCTGTGTTCTCCCGCCAGTACCTGGTCAAGTTCATCGAGGTTTTGTTGTCTACAAGGCAAATACCTGGCATCTCCCTCCAGCTTTTTCAAATTGGCAAAACTTTCTCTCAGAGCGTTTTCATCGCCAAGTACCTTGGCGCGATAAAATTGATTAATGGCCTGATCTTTTTCATCCGGAAAAGCCTGATCCCGTTCTGAAAGTAAGCTCAGGATAGTTTCATTCTCTGTTCCAAGTCCAATGTGCGCATCAATCAGCAAAAGAAAACCAGGATGGTCTTTTGGATTTTTGGCTACCAGCGCTTCTGCAGATTCTTTGGCGATGGCAAAAGCCTCCACATACATGGCAATGCGTGCTTTTGCTGTTAATGACTGACTGTACCTGTCACTATCGACAATCTGTTGCAAATGCGCATCCACTTTGGCGAACAATTCCTGCATGGCCTCATCATTCATTCCGGGGTGTGCCTTGCCAAGGAGTGTGAGGATGAGTTGCTGCCGCGCTCTGTCGTTGAAGGCTGTATTTTTACTGATTCCTGTTAAAAATCCCTTTATTTCCGCTGTGCATTCGGGGTTGGCAGCAATCCCGGTGATGAGGGGAGCCAGTTCTTTTTGGCAGTCCTCGGAAAGTGTTGAACAGACCGCTATGAATGCCTCTTCATCCAGGTCGCCCTTGAGGTGCCTAGTGAGGGCATCAAGGTAGGTGTTGTTCAATGTATCATGCAATACACTGGCATAAAGTGTTTTAATATCTATTGTAGTACCCGTAGTATTCGACATGATACTTTGGATATTGTTTATTTGCAGAAGTGTATCTTTTTTAATATTTTGATCAGCTGCATCCCCCAGCCATGGCAACAGGTTAGCGAGACAGCTTTTTTTCTCTCCAAGAGAGGCAACATAGGCGTTATACGCCTCTTTCAATTTTTTCTCGGCTTCTATACGCTGCTCCTCAGACAGATCGCCTTTGAGAGTTTCCTGATATGCCTCGATGAACGATTGACGGTTTTTGTTAATCTGTGGCTCTACTTTGGCCAATTCGTGATAAGCGGCATCGCATCCCATTCGATTTTTTGTATTAGCTATCATTTTTTGAAGGGATGACGCGGTTTCGGTATCGGTTTTTGGTGTCAAGGAAAAAAGGGTTTCCTGACAGTCCAGGTCTGTTTGTGAGGCCTGTTCCAATGCCTTGAAAGAGGCATCCAGTTCTGCATCTGTGATGAGGTCTTTCTTGTGATCCGACAGGGCCTTATCATAATCAGTGCGTTTTTCCAAAACGGTACGACCTGCTTTAACAAGCTCAAAGTGAGCAGTATCCACTTTAAATTGATTGTCACCAGTGTTTATGGCATCTTGCAAGGACTTTCTGTCTTTTTTCTTATCCTCTGGCGTCAGCAATAACAAACTTTCCAAATTCGCGCGTTCTGCAGCCCAGGCGGCACTGTATTGGGCGAAATTTGCAAGTAATTCCTCGCTGGAGAGTATGCCTTCAGGCGTGTGGCCGGTTGAGGAGGCTATCAGATTATAATCCTGTTCGGTCGCCCATCTTTTATCACCAGAGAGATTGATTGCTGCTATCAGGGCATCCGGTGTTTTTCCCTCCAAAAATGTCAGGCGTGTCAGACTCTTTTTTTCCGCATCAAAAAACCATATCTCATCTTGTGTAATGATATATTGATTTTCTTCAACCAGTGCAAAATTGGCCAGTTCAGGTGCCTTTGCCATCTTGACCAGTTCACACTGGGCCTGTCTGTCGCCCTTGACAGCCTCGAAATAGGTGTTCCGTTGTTTGCCACACAGTTCATTGGCGCCGAGGTATTCCGTATACTCCCGATTGGCTATAGTTTGCGTCGCATTGTTATTAATCCAGTTGGATGATTTTTTGTTGGAACGAATCAGGTTATCAATGTTTTTCCTTTCATTTTTATCAGCCCCTTTTTTGTTTTTTTCAAGATAAGCATTTACCTCGCCCAGAATAGCTTTGTATTCTTTTTCAATGGCGCTTTTTTCGGTTTCAAATTGCGACCTGCTTATCTTTTTTTGAGAATAGGCCGCACTGAGGGCATTATATCTTTCGTCCAGGTTTTCCAGGCGAATACCATTTTCGAAGTAATGCAGAAAGGCATCAACGTTGGGTAGCAGTTGCTCCATTCTTTCCAGCGCGGGGAGCAGGGTATTGAGTATAAATGCCTTGGTTTCAGGTTTAACACGATGCTTGTGACCGTGAGCATCAATTTTAATGGGGTTCCAATATTTATCACGCTTATGGTACAAATAGATATGGAGCTGAGCACGCAAAGACGGAAGATCCTCAGAAGACAACTTATGCCAAAAATTATTAAAACGAAACCGGATTACTCCTAATAACGCATTTTTTTCCGCTTTCCCCAGCACCGGGTCTTCTGCTCTTTTTTTCTCTATATATTGCTTGACATAAGGATCATCCATATTTTTATGTTTCAAGTACGGATCGGTTTTGGGATCATAGGGTTCGGCTTTCCAAACATTAATCAGTGCAAAAACTTCATTGAATTCCTTGAAGATTTCTGCAGGGAATATAGCCCGTATTTGTTTTCCTACTATCTCGCCATATTTCTCCGACTCGATACGTTGCGGCATCGTGCCAAAATAGTTAATGAATTGCGTGGCAACCGCGCCTGCGCCATTTTCAAAAATGGCTTGTGGATCGATTAGTGTGCCGCTGCTTTTACCTGTTGTTTTCCCCTGCGTATTATGGTGGGATGGTGCACCAAACACGCTGTTGTATTGTATAACAGGTGTTCCATCAGGAAAAACATTAAAAGTTAACTGATCTTTGCGCGGTTTATCCGGAGATTGTGAGGAAAACGACGTCGGGACCGGAGTCGTTTTTTTTCCATCAGGCACTGGCAATTCTCGCCACCAGGGTTTGGACGGATTGAATTTGTATTGGGTTGCAGAATCATCATTTTTATTGAAAAAATTGCTGTTAAATGTGAGAGATTGTTTGTTATCCAGGTAATATTGCAGTGATCCGAAGCAATCAGGCAAGGTTATACTTGAAGCATGACTGGATTTTCCCAGCTTGTGATCAAAGCGCGGCAGAAAATCTGGTTGGGTACCGATATCAATGTATTTGGTTTTTTTTCCATCCGATTCATACGAAGGAAGTACGGGCTTGAACAATGTATCACTGATAATATCTCTCTTTACAGAGAAGCCTGCTGCAGGATTTACTTTCTGCGAATCACTTGCCAACCCTTGCAGATTATCGAGAGCCTTCATGGTTTCACGACTTGCTTTGCTATCATCCGCAGCCGGCTTGTCCGTGTTAACATCCGGTTCTTCAATAGCCTTGTTTTTTGGTCGAGGCCCGAGGCCATAAACCCATTCACTGATGGGTCTGTCGATATTGTCTCTGATCCAATCCCCCGCAGCCAGGAGAGCTGCGCCATTTGTCATATCAACATCGAATTCCACAGCAAGCCGCAACTCTTCAATGGTTGGTTTGCCCTCTATTATTGGATGATGCGGTATTACCGCTGACAATCCTGCCAAAATGGCAGCGGGGATGGCAATTTGAGGCGCTTCCAGGATAAACGGGGTCCATACCAGTCCATGCGCGGCAAAATCCATTATTCCAATGAGTCCTGCAACACCCATTCGGGTATATGTGTCTTCAATAAAATCGTAATATTGATAAGCATTATCCATGCTAATGCCTATTCCAACGCCAATGAGCACTCTTTGCAATGCTGTTGGCCCCAGCATTTTAATAAAATTCCAGGCTGATCGAAGATTTTTTGCCTGCTCTTTTGCGATTACTTTCAGAACTTCTTCCATGTTCACTGTGATTTTCGGCCCATTTCCTCCCTTTGGCATCGGTTGATTGGGGAGCAAAATTTCATCAGGGTAAATTACCTTCCGATGCGTTGCAGCCGGAGGGAGAGCACGGCGTGTCGACGGTGCTTTTGGATTTCCAGGCGGGTTTTCAGGCGGAACGGGGGGGAGGGCTGATTTTCCCGGATTCGAATGAGGTAGTGTATCAGGATTATGGTGTGTTGCTGGTAATTCCGGAGGCACCGGCACGCTTGCTTGCGGATTTGGTATAATGCCTGGTGTGGATGAAACCGGTGTTTGCCCAACTTTCAGAGGCTTGTCAAGACTGTTATAAACAGGGTACTCACGAGTCCAACTGATTACGTCTTTGCCAGCGCCTTCATGAATGACGAAAAACCGATTAGATGGAACGTCATATCCAACATTAGCTTCAGAGCATACTTCTAAAATATCAAAATGCTTATGGATTAGCGCTTGTAATTCGGGATTTTTTGCCCAGTCGGCGGGAAAATGACCTTTTGTATAATCGATTTTGGAAAAATGCCCTCTTTGTACCAGTTGAATACGGGCAATTCTGTAAAGTTTATCCGGGTGCAAACGGCCTTCCAAGGCAATACCTGGGTTATCCAGCTTAAACTCGCCCTTGATGCAAGCAAATTTTTCCGCAACATTTGGATCAAAATCAACATATAAGCCTGCGCCACCTAAACCTCTCCCTATGTTCCTGGGGCCTTGTTTTATGCTATCCAGATCTGATGCCAGTGTGCCGTGATAAACGGTGCTGCCTGCAAGATCGGATTTTGAATAATCAACCTCGATTCCTTTTAAAACCGCGTTTTGCCATTCTGGTTGCTGCCAGTTTTCTTCAAGATGTGTTTTTACAGGTTCTGACGATGCCGGTTTGCTTGTTTGAGCCGGTGCTGGCAGCAGACCAGCCTTGATCTTGTTTTCTATTTCGTATTGGACATACTCATCCAAAGCTTGTGTAAAGTTAGGGGCTATCGATCGGCAGGCTTCTTCTGAAATTGACAAGGCCTGAACGGTATGCGCAAGATGCTCAGCCATTTGCTCCAATTTGGGGCGTGCTTTCGGTTTTTTAAAAATTAATGACGCAATTTTTTCTTCTTCCGCAGTCAATAATCCTTTTGAACGTTTGTTGTTGTAAATCCAATAATCGGTGCAAAGGCCCCCTCGTAATTTCCGCATATGATATCTGTCAGCAGGAGACTGTTCAGTCAAAACGGGAAGTGCCAATGGCAAGGCACTGTGCGTTGACTTATGCAGCAGCGTGCCTGTGAGCTTTTTTGCAGGTCTATTGGAGGCCAGGTAAATTTGATGTCCGCTACCGTCTTGAGGTACGTAACATCGGCCCCTGTAGCGGCTTCCTTCAGAGGGGCCTTGTATCCAGTGCGCATCGTAAGCAATGATGGTCAATTTACCGGCGGCAATTGCATGCCTTACATAAAACATAATATCGAGTGAAGCCGGATTATACCATTTGTTCTGCACTCCTTCTTTCAGAGCAAGCAAAACCCGGTCGGCACTATCCTGAGTATCTGCGTATAGGGTTATTCCCTTATGTTTAACCGGGATCATATTGGTCACATTGACCGGGTAAACGGGATAACATACATCAGCTGTCTGAGAAGTTGTTGATGAACTGCTGGCAGCCTGATTTTGATTTGTATTTGGCATGGTATTTTCTTTTAATAATTAATTGATATCACGGTCACACAGCGACTGAACTACACTGCATTGAATTGTGCGGACTCTGTTTCTGTCTCATAGTCAACAATGCCTACAGAGTCAGATTGCAATTTTGTTTCGAGCCACGCCATATCCTTACCCTTGGGCATTTCCAAAGCCCTGTATGTGCCATTATCATTTATTCCGATAAGCATGGGAGGATTGTCGGGGGTTTTATATTGGCTACCCATATAAATTCCTCCTTGCCCCTTGCCCCTGGCAAGAAAACAGGGGATTTTATGGCGTTCGCAAAAGGCCTCTATTTCCAGAGTGGTTAATGGGGTGCCTTCTTCTCTTACACGCTGGCACCAGTCTTCATAACTGACATCATCTTCAACGTTCAGCTCAAAGGACGTTTTGTATTTGGCCGGATTGTTTTGTAACTCATTAGAAATTTGCATTCTCAGGGATTTCGGGTTGTAAAACTGCTGAACGCAAGCTCTTTTTACGGGATTTATCATGAGGTTTATAATAATTGAGAACAAAACATCGTCGGACGTGTCCGTGTCGTCGTAAATGGCTCGTGCTTCCACGAGTCCAAAAGCGTATTCTTTTCGGATGATAACGGGTTTGAAAAAAGTTGAGGTGGAAGATGAAGCCGGTTGTTCTTTTGTATCTGTTTGTGACGCCGGGGTTTCAGGCGTGGCGGCGGCTTTCACTTCGGTTTCTACGACTTGTTCGTAATGACCAATCCCATCAAAACAAATTGCAACCTTGTCCTTTTGACCAGGATTAATGCTTCCAGCAAGCCCCCCTTTATCGGTATTGCTGTCTTTCTCATAGAGATCAACTGAAATATCAAAGAAGAAAGCGATCATATAGATATTGTGCTGACCAAGCCATATGCCCATTGTTTCAATGTAGGAGGCAAATTCTTTTAAAACATCATCGGTTACTTGATAATTTCCCCAAAAATCTGCCTTATCATCATATTTTTTCACCTCATTATAGAGTGGCATTAATTGAGGATTTTTATCTATCGCGTCCTTAAGCTTATGCTCTTTATCGTCGTTCAAGGTTTTATCAAACCTGACTTTCAAACTCTTGCCATCATAGGTTTCCTGAACTTCAGGAGGCAATTGTTTGATGAAATCATCAATTTGACTCATCAGTTCGATGTTTTCTTTTAATTTTTCTTCAAACGCTTTCCATGCGTTATCATAGTCTCTGACATTTTTTCTATCAAACTCCTGCAAAGCCTTTTGTAATGCGATCATGGCAGGTTTATCATGAATGACAGTTTTTCCATGAATGTCAACCACATTGTCCATGACAAGCTCCTGGATGCCTAAAAGAATATACTCTCTAATTGACTGATCATTTCTCTCGATGCCTCGCGCTAATTGTTCTCTTTTTTCTTTAACATTTTCGCATCGGACGATTTCGCCATCCCACTTTCCAAAAATGGCATGAAATGCGCAGTCTCCATTACCTTCTGTGAACCGAGTGGGAATGGTTTTTCTTTTCTCAACCTCTTCAGATTTTGGCAATGGTTTTGCCTGGCTTTGCGTCTGTTGTTTTGGTTGCGAAGGAGTGCTTGTTCCGGGTTTTTTAGCATCGACAGGCGCCGCTTTTGGCGGTACTTTCACGCCAGGAACGACAGGCTTGTCTTTTTGCAAGGCGTATTGTTTCGTTGCATTGTACCCGGATTCAAATTTGGCATGTAATGCCGTTGCACGTTTTTTAAGATCTTCGTTTGGAAGTTGGCGTATTTTATCGATCAACGCCAATTGTTCCTTCATCACCATCAGCAGGTCATCGATATTGTCAATTTTGGAAAGATCGAGCTCTGCGGGATCTCTGAGCTTTTGTGAGCCAAGAAAGTATTTGATTTTTTCTTTACCGGTACTTTTGGCCATTTCAGATGGAATACCCAATGCTTTGTCAAACAAGCCTCTTTCCATGCCATTTTCCTGAATCATAGTGCCGGCCATGCGACGTGCAGCAAGAAATAATATTTTAAATTCCTGACGGAACAGGACCTGAAATCTCAAGTGTTCTGTTATCTCCTGGTCTTTTTCGTAAAGTTCGAATTGTAAAAGCTCTGCTTTTCCTCCTGCTTTTTTTACTGCTTCTTCTGCTACTAGCAGTTTGCGCTCATTAAAAGTGCGATCTTCAGTCGATGCATCCTGTCGTTTGATAGCATTGAGGCATCTCTGTGCAAAAGATTGGCTATTACGGAACAATGCGTTCAATCTATCAAAATAAGATATGTTGTTTTTTGCTTTATTGACCAGCCGCAAAAAAAGCGGGGTAATTTTGGCGCCCTTGCCAATCAATTCTTCCACTACGTCAATGGCCTGGGCTTCAGCAGCAAACTCAAGCATGGTCCAGCCCTTGCGGGATCGTGAATCTATAATACCTTGCTCCCATGACAGGTATGAAAGCAGGGTAGCAAGCGGGGCACTGACCATAATCGATGGAGGAAAAACCATGGCGCCGGCAGTTGCTGCACCACCATAAGACGTTGTTTTTCCAAGGGCGACACCGACATTGTATATCAACTGGCTATCATCAACAGGACAGCCTGCATCGAGTAACTCGGGATGCTTGAGGATCAGGTCCTTAATTTTTTCATGGTCATTGGCTGCGGCCAGTCTGAATTTTTCAAGAACATCATCCTCTGCCCATGAAGATTTGCCGAGTGTGAGTGTTGGATCGATTGCGGCCTTATCTCTCGTTTCCGGGTGGCTTATGAATAAGCAATCAAGCCTCCAGGTGCCGGGATGCCCAAGATTGATGGCTTTTTGATAATATTGGGCTGCTTTAACGGGATCGGCGGCTACACCTTCGCCTTTTTCATACATTTCTCCGAGCTCGTTACAGGCAAGATATTCACCTTTCCTTGCTGCCTCCTCATACCAAAGACGAGCCAGAGAAGCATTGGGTTTGAGCGTAATTTCACGAAACGTGTGGTCTGAGCTGTTCGGGTTAAAAGCGTTTCCTATGACATAAGCCGTGAGAGCAGACGTTGTATTATCCGGTTTTAAGGAGTTCAGCGCTTTTTGCGCCGGTATATAGCCCAGTTTTGCCGCTCGATGCAGGTAGCGGATCCCTTTATCAAAATCCGGTTTTGGGTGTTTTGAACTGATATACATCAATCCCGTTCGCAAACAAATTTCTGTATATAATTGACGTCTCGACGAAAGGGGATTAAAAATAGCTACAGCAAGGCTCAAAAGCTTTGGGACCCGGTTAAAACAATCCAATCCTTTTTCGAGTATCCATTCATAAAGCCCGCAGGCTTCATCGTAATCACAGTCAGGCCCGGGTTTATAATACGGTTCTGCTATTTTAACCAGCTCATAAGCGTCCAGTTGATTCAGTTCGTCCAGACATCTCTTTGCATTCGGCTCTCCTTTTTTGGCACTTTCTTCATAAAAGGCTCGCGCTTTACTGTAGCTTATTGGCCCACAATCACCGTATCGATGTATCATTCCCAAATAATAGCAAGCAGTTGCATCTCCTTTGTTTCTTGCTCTTTCAAACCAGGTGCGGGCACGCAAATAATTTTTGGGTGCGCCATTTTCTCCCCAATAAAAGTTTCTACCGATTACACGGAGTTCATCTGCTGACAAGCGTTCGAGTGGGTCTGCTTGCCCCAACCCTACTTCAAGCGCATGGCAGTCTTCAAAATGTTGTATGGCTTTGAGGAAATCAGGCGCGACTCCTTTGCCGTCTCTGTATATTAGACCCAAGTAAAAGCCGGCTTCTACGTACCCTTGTTCGAATGTCTGTGCGAATCCTCCGCTTTGGGCTCTTTCAAACCAGATGCGGGCACGCAAATAATCTTGAGGTACGCCATTTTGTCCAAGATAAAAACTCTCACCGATTTTGTAGAGTTCATCTGCTGACAAGCGTTCGAGTGGACTAGCTTTTTCCTCCCACTCTTCTGCAATCACCTGACTGTCTTCAAAATATTCTACGGCTTTGATGAAATCAGGTGCTACTCCGTGTCCATCTCGATACATTAATCCTAGATAAAATGCGGCATCTGAGCTTGCTTTCTCGAAAGCCCTTTCGAACCATAAACGAGCTTTTTCATAATCGCCAGGCGCTCTATCTTTATCTTCTCTTATGTAGTAATCCAGTCCCAAATTGCATAGCCCAGTAGCACTCAACATATTATTTGCTCTTTACAGATTTGAATGGCCAAGAATACTACACGAAGCCATCATTTAATTCAAGTCGAGCAACGGGAGAGCAAAGATGGTGTGATTATAAACTCGAGATAAAAATATGTATTCCAATTGGACACATGAGTTACCTTGAAAAATTAATAAGTAAGTACAACATAAATGCACAAGAAATAGCCACCATTGAAACTGATGTCAACAATGTAAATCGATTTGCTTTACTCGTCTGTTGAGTCAAATTCTTTGCTTCTGTCAGTGAATCTGATATCACATTTTTGATGACGTGAACAAATTCATTGGTAGCTTCCCTCAGCATTTTGTTCATAGCTTCTTTACTACTAGCTAAAGCGGCATTAAGTACTTTCTCAGCCTTTTCTTTGGCATCAACTTTCCATTGAGAGGAAATGCTCTCCATTTCCTCTCTGAACTGTGCCAGCATGGCTGCTTGAGCCTGTCGGGTTTCTTCAATCAATCTGTCATTCATGGTCTGCAGGATTAGAATCGGATCATCCTTGCTTAAAACCACCCCATGCTTGATAGCAATATCACGAATCACTGCATCAAATTGATCAGTCATTAGATCACCCGAGCATTATCTAACTGCCCAAACAGCTGGTCGCGTACGATTTTTAATCGCTGACGAGTCATGATGTTTTTTTCTGGCGTACCCAGCACTTCGTCAAAAGTCAGCTTTTGTTGCAGCATCTCCGTTAAATCCCGGCCGTACGTTTCTTTTTTCAGATCGGGTATTTGGATTAGAGCTGATATTTTGTCTTTGTTATCGCGGTAGGCTTTCAGTTGCTCAAAGGATTTGCCTTCATGCTCTATCTCTCCCCAATAGGGATTGAGCCAGACGACAAATTGGGCTTCATTTTCAAACTGATCAATCAGTTGGGCGAAGCCGTTAATGGTATCAAACATAGCTTGACCGCCGGTAATGACGGTGTGGATGACTATTTCATGGCCTAATTCCTGTAGTAATGCCGGAACCTCATTGCTGATAAGGTAGTGTGAGAACGGTACAAAAGAACTGGCGCCATTATCGATGACTACATCTTCAGTGGTAGACGCAATTTTTTCGATAAGGATATCAAACAACCGGGGGTTGATTTCGTCACCGCTCATGACTTGAACATGGTTGACGTTTAAAGCTTTAAAGCCATGAAAGGTTGAATTGATTGGGTCGGTGTCAATACAGAGTGGGGTTTGACCTTTGTGCTGTTTGTACTGGGCTGTGGTTGCTGAAATAAATGATTTGCCAACACCGCCTTTGCCTTGCAGTGTGATATGAATTTTTGCCATTACAAGAGTTCCTCCAGGTTGGGTTTGGGATTAAAAGTAAAGCCTCGAATTTCGGTTTTTGCTTTACTCTTAGCCTTGTCATCATCCTTGGTGTTTTCCTGCATTGATGGCTTTTGTTCTGTAACAATCAAACGTGCCACATAGCCACAAAATGTTTTGTATGAAAATGAGATTTTGCCTTCTTCAACCAGCGTTTCCCAGACAAGCTTTATAGACCAACCATCAGCCAATGCTGCAGCGATATCTTGTTTGAGTGCGAGAAAAGCGGCTTTATTGACGGACTTATCAGAGACTTTTCTTTCCACCTGCTTTGCTGCGATTCGTTCGCTGAGAGAGCTTCCCATGTCATATCATCAAATTATTATTGTTATCTCCGATAATATGCAATCTCCCCCTGATCTGCAATAGATTGTGTAACTTTCTTTCTTTTTGGCGTAATTAAGTTTCTGCTTAAACGCACTCAAGTGTGATTTATCGTAATTTATGGTAATTGTCCGTAATTTACATGGTGTTTCATAAAATAAGCTTGAAATTACATAAAATTACCTGATACGATGACGCTTAGTGAACTCAAAACACTGGGCAAGATAGGTGAAGTTAGCTAACCAGCAAGCTGGTCATCAACCTTCACAAGCCTTATTCGCACCTTCGGTGCTCAACGGGGATCCAGTGATTTGAGGTCATAACTTGATACCCAAAGGATTGCAAACCACTTTGTTAAGAGGTCAGCATCCTTATGGACAATATAGTCAAATCCCCCACCAGAAAAAACGGTCGTCACCTGCGCGTTCCTGTTCTTCCCGATGAAGAAACACAAATTAAAGCCAATGCGGCCAATGCTGGTTTGTCAATTGCGGAATACCTAAGACGGATCAGCCTTGGCTATCAGCTGCAAAGTGCTATTGATAAAGACCATGTAATCCAGCTGGCTAAAATCAATGCCGATGTTGGCAGGCTTGGTGGGTTGTTAAAACTCTGGTTGACTCAGGATAAGCGTGTCGCCCATTTTGACCATGCCACGATAATGACCCTGCTCAAGAAAATCAGGGTTTTGCAGGAGGCAATGTTTGATGTGGTGAAAAAGCTATGATTATTCGCCATATCCCCATGAAGACTACACGACTGAGCAGCTTTTCTTGCCTCGTCCAATACATCACTAATCCTCAGGACAAGCAGGAACGGGTGGGTAAAATTAGCCTGGCAAATTGCAACAGTATCGATCCCCTCTGGGCAGTTCAGGAAGTTTTGGCAACCCAGGCCAAAAATCAACGAGCTTCAGCGGATAAAACTTATCATTTATTGATCTCTTTTGCCGTAGGGGAAGTTCTGTCTGATAAACTGTTAAACGTCATCGAAGAGCAGGTTGTATCTTCTGTTGGATTTAAAGATCACCAAAGAATCAGCACCGTCCATCATGACACGGATAACCTTCATATCCATGTCGCCATCAATAAAATCCACCCCAAAACCCTCAATATGATTGAGCCATACAGGGCCTATAAAACCTTTGCGGAGGTGGCAACTCGATTGGAAATTGAGTATGGACTGGTAATAACCAATCATCAAACACGAAAAGGACGGTCTGAAAATTTAGCCGATGACATGGAGCAGCATTCCGGTATTGAAAGCCTGATTAACTGGATGAAACGCCATTGCAAGGATCAAATAGAGGCGACCAACAGCTGGAATGGTCTTCACCAGACCCTGGCAGCGCATGGGTTGTCCATTAAACTCCGAGCCAATGGATTTGTTTTCTGTGACAAGAAAGGGTTGATGATTAAAGCCAGCTCTGTTTCCCGGACTTTCTCAAAAAAGAACTTGTTGTCCAAATTGGGGAAATTTATACCTTCCTCATTTCAGAGCGAATCCAATTCAACAAATACTTATCGCTATGAACCACTTAACAAGAGCTTGTCCAATTCCGAGATGTATGCCCGATATCGTGATGAAAGGCTTAAGAACAAAATCATCCTCACCGATAAACTCAAAAAACTGCGGACAGCCAAGGCATCCGCCATTGAAATAGCCAAAAGCCGAGCCCGATTAAAAAGAAAAGCCTTGAAGTTAATGAAAATGCCGGTCATGCAGAAAAAATATCTCTATACGCAAATCAGCAAGACGCTCCTCGCTGAGATTGAGAAAATCCGTAACAACTATTCCAACCAACGCCAAAACCAGATTGACGGGCATCAGAATCGAACCTGGGCTGATTGGCTAAGATACAAGGCAGAGAATGGTGACCAGGATGCTTTAACCGCACTACGTTTTCAGAATCGAAAAAACAAAGATAAATATTCCCTGTCGGGGAACAGAGCAGATAAGTCTCCAGTCGATATCAATTTCATTGACTCAATTACTAAGGAAGGCACGGAAATATACAAAATCGATAAGGCTGTTATTCGAAATAACGGCCATGAGATCAAAATTTCCAAAGGCGGTTCGATTGACACATTAATAAAAGCGCTGGAGATGGCGCAGCAGCGATATGGCAATTGTATTCGTGTAAATGGCTCGCCGCTTTTTAAAAAAATAATCCTGCAAATTGTGATTCAACATAACCTCCCAATTACTTTTGTTGATCCGGATATAGAAACCCAACGTACCAAACTGAAACAGGAGGCAAATTATGAACATGCAAGACGAAACCGATATGGTCATGGAAGAGGAGTTGTTGGCAACGATGGAGTTGCTAAACCGGGAGAGCGAGGAAAGCAGGGAAAAACAGGAACAAAGCCCAACCCTCACCGCACTCAAAGCGGCACGCCGGCCGAAAATCAAAACAGCTTGCGAGACCTGTCCCAACTCGATGTGGTTCAGTTCTCCAGAGGAAGTGAAGTGTTATTGTCGGATCATGCACATGATAAGCTGGAGCGGCAAAGACTCAAACCTGATTACCATGTGCGACGGAACATTTTTCGAGTAAGACGGAAATTGTCATAAAAAGAAACCCCAGACAAGTTGTGAAAATACGACCCTGTAAATTATTCTGTGTAACTGCCATGGGTTAAATAAACTAATTCAACTAATATAGGCGTCGCTTCGCTCCTAGCGATCCACATCGTTCGGAATTAGTGATCCAGATGCGTCGGAATCAGTGATCCACTTCCTTCGGAATTTCTGATCCACTTCGTCGGAATAGGCACCTCGGCAGCATTTTTTGCTTCTATCAGCTCCGCTTCTATTTTTTTTAAGTACGTGATATCAATGGTGTTGCCCATGATTCCAGCAATATTGCCATCTTTGTCAAAAATTGGTTTTTTTGTAGAAAGCAGGGTAATGCATTCACCGTGACAACACGGCAAAACTCTTTATTGAGATTCTGGACCCCGTTACCTATCAGGAAAAACTGAGCGGCACGCTGAGCGTTTGTTGTAGCGCTTGCCTCGATGCCGTAAATGCTTATACAGCTTGCCGCCGGCGTTTGTCGCGCCAGACAAATTGGTAGATGGTTTCATGGCTTATCGCCTTACCTTCAAGCTTTAATCGGCCTGAAATCTGATCAGGACTCCAGTCCTCAAGCAGTTTTTCCCTGATGGTGCTCTGCATCTCTTTCGTTAGCTTTTTCGGTGCCTGGCTGGCGTCACTACGACGCGCTTTTGCTTTCTCGTCAGATTGCTTATAACGATAGCCCTGTCCGCCTGTATTACGTGATATTTCACGACTAATCGTTGACTTGTCACGTCCAACGGCCAAGGCAATTTTGCTCAGTGATTGCCCCATTGATTTCAGAGCGTAAATCTGACACCTTATGTCTCGAGTCACGTGATGGTAGCCTGCTGCCATGATAATCTCCTTTGGTTCGCACCTTTGAGACTATCAACTTCACGTGACTCACTCTAGTTCATGTTCATTTTATAACCGCTGTTGCACTTCGCGGTTGAAAGGGCGTATTAATAAAAAGGGTAGACAATTGATTGCCATTATCATCGTTGGTTTTGTATTAGGATGCCTGGGAATGTGGTTGACCGGGTCTTATTTTGACTGTTTTGACTTTTTTGACTGCCAAACTGGATGGAACACTGTGGCAGGGATACTTTATATATTCTTTGGCTTTGTTGGATATGTCAGAGCAACGAGTCGGTCGGGCTTACTTATTAGTAGTGCAGGCGCTGCTATATTCTTTATATTGGCTTATTGCAGCACGCAACCTGCCTACTCCTCATTAATCTACTTCTCCTTTTTCATCTATCTATTTATGTTTTATGTTGTCTGGAGCTGGAGGCCGAAAAAACAAAGTCTCATTCCTTGGGATTTTCTGGCCGCCATCACCGTCGCCATAGCAACGCAGATTGGCATCCCTCTCTTGGCTTTGATGTTGTGGTGGAAAGACTAAAGACGGTGCCGGGTGTCCGGTGGTCCGCAAGGCCATAACGCTCATAGAGGAGCATGCCAAAGAAAACGATATCGAATTTAGTTTTGCAACTTTCCCTCTCGAGGAGCTCATCGCTAACAAAGATAGACTGCCTATTGGCGAGGCCATCAGCTGGAAGATGAAGGGCAGGTATAAAAAAAGATTCCTCGAGCGATTATTAATGCTGCAATACGCAGGAATCAGCGAAAACTGGCGAAATTATTTTACCGACGACAGTTCGAATAGAGGGAAGGCTTCACCGGATCACTTGCACCCGTTTATAGGAAAGACAAAGGCGCTTTTTCGAATTTGCCCATATACCCAAGGCCGGTTCTGTCGCAAAAAGTTGTCAGCCGGGATAATATCCGTATTATGTCATGGGAGCTCTCAACGATGCTCAGTTTCAAGTGGAGGCATTTTAAGCAGGATATCATATTGATGCTGATCAGATGGTACCTGGCGTATGCATTGAGTTACCGTGATATTGAGGAGTTGGCTCTGGAACTCGGGTTAAAAGTAGATCATTCCACCATCAATCGCTGGGTGATTGATGGTGCTCCTCAACTGGAGGATGAATTCCGCAAGCGCCATAAGAGCCCTGTTGGGATTTCATGGCGCATGGATGAGACATATATTAATGTTAAAGGCCAATGGGTGTACTTGTACCGTGCCGTTGATAAGGAAGGTAATACCGTTGATTTCATGCTATCAGAAAAACGTGATGAGCCAGCAGCACGGGCTTTTTTTGAGAAAGCGATTGGCTCAAATGGCATTCCGGACAAGGTCACCATGGATAAAAGTGAAGTGACCCATTTGCACACGTACCTTGACTTCCTCCGTTATTAACCATAGAGGGGTCGTGGGTGAGTAGAAGTCGAGTAGCCACTCCACATTGCTGTGATCCTGTTACCTACCAGTTTTCACTTAATTCAGCTGATATTTTGCGCGTAAATTGGCAAGCCGATTTTGCGATTCGGCATTCTCAAGTTCTTCAGAAGCCGCTTCAGGCAGACTGCTCGCCAAATGCCCCTGTGGGGTCAGCCAGCCCAGTGCCACACATACGGCACGGCTTCTGTTATTTGCACTTTTTGCATGACGAAGTATATCGGAAAGACTCATGTTGTCCAATCGATCTTCTATTCGCGATTTTGCAAAAAACCGAAAAAGGCCGCAAAGTTTGCCGCGGTCTGACTCCAGCTTCGCTTCATATGCCTGTTTAAATTGAGTTTTCAAGTCAGGCGCAAGGGAAGCCATTTCGTCCGGTGCTTTCGAGTGGCTGGAACGCAAAATTTCCAACACAGTCTCATCGAAAAGCTCGGTCACATCGGTATTCTTTTTCGCGCTGGTTGCAAAAAACCGTCGTATCTGATGTGTCGGATTCTTCTGGTTCCATTCCTGCACGAACTGCGAAATGGCTTCCTTGTCAACTGCAGGATCCAAATCCGATTTATTGGCGGCCAGCATGATCGTGGCATTTTCCGGGTAGTTGGGTTTTACGGCCCTTTCCATGTATTGCTCAAGACGTTGGAACGAATCAAGGCTACTCAAATCAAAATTGACAATGAGGCCATGACAGCCCCGGGAAACACCTCTTGTAATCAGGTGCTCTCGGTTATCTCCGTCGATATCCCAGATAGCAAGTGTTATTTCACATTCATCGTCAGCCCTGGTTTTTTGTGAAAAATCCAAGCCTATTGTGCGCATGTAAGCGTCAGTAAACCTCTGATCAATATATCTCAACCGCAAGGCAGTTTTTCCGGACCTCGACTCACCAACAAGCACTATTTTATATAAAACATATTTTCCCACAATTAACCTCACATACAATCCAACATACAGACAGCAATATGTATTTAAAAAATTAATTATCATACCCGTAAAGGGTGACTTTTCGGCTATATAACCAACCCCGCCCCTAATCAAAATATTATGCGCATATTCCTGACAACCTATTGATAAATTTAACATAACGAGTTAGCCTTGCCGGGTTTGGGTTTTGCGCCAGTGCTCAAAATGTTCTTTGACTTCTTCAAGGGTCAACAGGGTTGATGTTGTCGGGAGATTCATCAATAGCCTCCAAAAAATGGAAATTTAAAGGCTACAGGGTAGTCGCTCGCAGCTTACATAGTCACGCACGTTTGCCGAAAACTCACGGAACACATTATACCTCAGCAATAAATGTCAGATGATCTCCACCATTAAGATACCGGGTCACAAATTTGATGTTTTTAAAGTCATATTTTTCCAACATGAGCCTCATTTCAAAAGGATAGTACCATAATATATCCATTTGCTCATTTTCTTCCAAAAGACATGTATCATTTGAATATTTCTTGTACTGTGTTTTGCTCAACAAATGCTGTTCAAATTTATTGGCGCTTGTCTCATTATAAATTTCAATGATTTCCCCTTGATGTAGTTGGACTTTTCTTGCGCTGGTATCAAGCTCTGCGTTCTCAAACATAGCCTCCCATGGAATAAATAAATCCATTACCAATTTACCTCCTGGAAACAAAAGGTTATGAAATATCTGTAAGGCCTTGTATGCATGTTCTCGTGGATAAAATAATTGGTATGAGCCAAGTGGAATAACAATACCATTAAATTTTGTATTGTTTGAGAAATCTTCAAGCGTCCCCTCGGTTAAAATTGGGATGAGATTTAATTTCTCTGCTCGATGTCTGCAACTTGCTAACATTGATGGCGAATTATCCAAACCGTGCACAGTATATCCAAGTTGCATTAATGGGATTAGTAACCTTCCTGAACCGCACATGGGCTCAAATAGCACATCATTTTTACCAAACAAATCCTGATATAATTGCAATTCATTGCTCTGTGCGAACTCCTTATCTGCGTCGTAAAATTGTGTGCATAATTCCCCGTACATCATGGTTTATCTCCTATAGGTTATTATTAGCGTATGTAATGACCGATTTAAGAAAGTAGCTTGCAAAGTCTTTATGAACAAGTGCGTATTGCTTTTCATACTCAGGATGACTGATTTCAGCCTTTATCATTCCAATAAAGTCATCCTTTGACGCATTGCAAAATCGTTTAACTCTCAATTGATAATATTGATCTACAAGTGCCTGCACTTGAACAGAATCTGGTAAAAGACCTGCCCGTATTGCATCTCTAAATGCCTGGCACCAAATCCCGGTTTCTTCTTGCATGACATTCAAATCATTCGCATTCAGCTCTTTAACATTATTTTTACATTGCTCAATTATATTATTGGCATTTTCACCCATTTTTCTACTTAGATAAGTTACCATTGATTTTTGCTGCTCGTGTTCAAAGCCCATGTATAATTCATTTTCTTTTAAGGTGATTTCACTGTTTAGATAACCAATTGTTTTATCAATTGTTTCAATAAGAGCCCTGGATTTTAATATGGATTTAATTATATTTTTTTTGTGTATTTTAAGTGCGCTAATCTTATCAAATTCCGTAGAGTTAATTACTTCCCCTATATCCTTAAGCTTAAAACCAATTTCACGGAAAAATAAAATTTGCTGCAACATTAATAGTTGATCATTCGTATAGAATCGATAACCATTTTTCGCACAATATGCGGGCTTAAGCAATCCAATTTTGTCATAATACCTTAACGTTTTAGTGCTGACAGACGACATTTCTGCCAGCTGTTTAATTTTATAAATCATAAATAACTCCAGTAAATTGGAATCATTATAAAGATTGACCTTAGGGCAAGGTCAAGTGTTGAAGATGTATTATTTTATAAATGACAATGATCAATTATACCGAGCATGTAGCACATTACCCCCTAAAGAGTAGCGCAATAGATTATGTTTTTTTGTGAGCGTTTCCATTTTCGACTTAAACTGTCGCTTAACACCCTCCACGCCCAGGCGACTATTCTTGGCCATGTCATTAAAATCGCTAAATTTCCTGGGGTTTTCAGACTGTTCATTGGGCGCAAAGATTGGCAGGATAATCAGGCCATTGACGGCCTTGGCGGCTTCTGTGGCCTTTTCTTTGCCCGGGTTCATGCCATTGCTTTGCTCAATATGTTTGTCGTCATCGGCAGCAATCATCATCGGGATATGAGGGTATTTTTCATGCAAGGCTTTGGCGACGGACTTAAGATTACCTGAGTCAAAGGCTGAAACAACGGCTGGCAGCTCTGTTGCCTCTTTAATCGTTGCCGCCGTGGCGTAGCCTTCGGCAATGACGATCACAGGGGCATTGGCGAGTTTATCCAGTCCACCCAAGACATGAAAACAGCCTTCTTTTCTTGCGTTTTTGGCAAAGCGTTTGGTGCCATCCTCGTCAATATACTGAACTGTCCATAGGTTGCCCTCAATATCAGTAGCAGGAATGCAGGTTAAGTGCTTGTCTTCATCCGTATAAACGCCAGAATGAACCTGAATCCCTTTTGCTTTTAGATAAGGGGTTGGCTCGGTTAACTCATTCATCAGGGACAGCTTTTCTCTGAGCTTGACCGCCGTGCTTCTTTGAAGGTCTTCAATCTCAAGCTCGCGATTTTTTTGATTTTGCAAAGCGTTGGATTTAAGGGCTGACTTTTGTTCATCGGTTAAGACATAACCTTTGCTTTTCCATTTCAGCTCAACACCCGTGCGGTTGTTTTTGATGTAGCCAGCGGGGATACCGTCTAAATGCGCCACATAGAATCCGGCTTTTTCACCTTGCTTGTCTCCGTCCATTTCAATTCTATGCGGCTTGCCATCCATGACAGGGGGCTTGCCTGAGACCATTGCACCCATACCAATCAGTGCTTCTTTGAATTCATCTTCTGGCGAGATGGCTTCGTCTTGGGCTAACGCCTGAGAGTTTGGCAGCCATGTCTTGATTTTATCTAAAGGAACACCGGGGTTTGCGTACCAGCATTTCCGGGCTTTATCCCAAGCAATGGCTGATGTGCCATCAGGCAGTTTGCCTGTCTGGGCTTTGGCTACTTCTTTTTCTTTGAAGGGAATACTTAGCCAGGTCTTTTCAGTGGTGAGTTGTTCATTTTTCATATCTGATCTCACAATGGTACTGTCCTCCCTGGTTTCTATGGGCTGTGCCTGATGGATTTCCTGAACTTGATCAAGAGCACAGATGTGATTGAATATCTTTTCCGCGTCCGCAGAGGCTCTGAAAATTTCGAGGGGATCATCCTCCAAAACACGAATCCATGACTTGATATAAGCAGTATGTTGCGAAGGGTCGTGACCAATGCCGAGTTCTGCCCCCATGAGCATGCTGGCGATTTCAGCCCTCAGTTCTTCCTTGGCATAAGCCTCTGAACCAAAAGGATGCCCCAGATCCCGATCAAGTCTTGAAGGGTGGCCGCTCCAGTGGCCGAGTTCATGTAGAGCCGTGGCATAGTAATGGGCGGCGGATTTGAATTGCGCTTTGGGCGGCAGGTGAATACTATCGCTCGAAAGTCTGTAAAAGGCTCTGTCTGATTCGGAATGAATAATGGTAGCACCGGATTGCAGCAAGAGATTTTCTGCTTTTTCCACCATAGACCAGTCCGGCTCTTTTGTTACAAGTGCGGGCATATTCTCAATTTGTGAGGCGTGGAAGACCGTTGCATAAAAGACCCTTGGTCTTTCAAGGTTGACTTGCATTTTGACGGAATTGCCTTGCTCATCAAGCACAGGGCGACCAGCCTCATCTTCTTTGACTCGTTCCTCATTAAATTTCCAGTATTGAATAGTGGTGCCTTTCTCGCCTTTTCGCACCTGCGCATCAATGCTTTGCGCCTGTTTGTAGGTCAGCCAGCGGTTGTCATCGCTTTGATTGAGCATCAAATACAGGGCATTGATACCACGATAGCGCTTGCCTGTGACAGGATTAAAAGGAACTTGGCCATTGCCAGTACCAGGCTCCCATGGTTTTAGCCAGGGTGCCGTTCCAGCTTTTAGACTCTCAATAATCTGGTTGGCAACAATTTGGTGGTAAGGCATCTTAGTCATATGCTGCCTCCATGGCTTCATCCTCACTGAGTGCATCTTCAACAAATGCGCCCATAATGTCCGCCTCAATTGGGCTGACTTCAACTAAAAAGCCGGGGATGATCAAATCCTCACACTTTTCTGCAATCACATCCATTAGCTCGTTTTTATTCGTCATAATTTTTCTCTTTGTTTTTGATAACCCATAAGGGTCTTAACATTCCCTTGATTTGCCCTGCGTGAACAAGGCCATAGTATCGACCATCAAAAGACCATTCGCTTTGACTGGTCATGGTCATCAGCTCGTTTTTGCCGAGTTGGTAATTTGTGACATGCCATTGAGGTAAGGGGCGATTCAATCCATCGTTTAACTTAGGTCTCGAGAACGGGATACGAGCCTGATTGACAAAGACCCCGGCATCCGTAATTGAGAGAATATCGCCAGGAATAGCCACCACTTTTTTCATCAAATAGCCATAGCCACCGCAGTGAAGGCCGGGGTCTATATAGTTTCTATCAAGGCCAAGTCTGAAAGCTGGCCGGTGGTCAGGACAAAAGATGACATAAACATTCTTGAGATCGCCCACTTGAGTGACGCGATACAGGCCGACCGGGATGGAGTCGGTGAGATTGATTCGAAATCCCATGACGATTAACAGATACGCCAGGACAAGCAAGCTAATCATGCAGATGGACAATTGTTTCATAGTCTGATTTCCTCATCCTTGCTTAATCGCAAGCGTAAGATATCGGATACTTCCGGGGCTTCGATGGCAGCTCGGGCGATGAAAACAGGGTCTTTAAAATACAGGGGCTGTTTGCCATAGATTGCCGGGAAGCCGGCGGCATAAACCACCATATCGCCTGCCTCAATAATCGAGTCATAGGCATCTTTCTTTGGGCCCGGCATGCGTAAACATTCATCAACGGTTAATAATGGTCTTGATACTTCCTGAATGGTTTTGGATATTTGCGAGAGAAATGCTGAAAGACGTTTGCCGCTGGTGGTGATGTGTTCTTTCACGATGGTGGTTTGTCCGGTCAGCTTGGATAAATGCTCGGCCGTTTCCACCCGGTTTGGTGGATAGGCATTTTGGATGTGGCAGTTGGAGGTGATGGTTTCATCCGAGCCATAACCGCGCTCGCGGCTTTTAAGCTGATTGATGTCCTGACAAATTAAATAAAACTTGAGGCCATATCCGGCAACAAAGGCTAAGGATTCCTGCAAAATATCAAGTTTACCCAGGCTTGGAAACTCATCAATCATGCAAAGCAGGCGATGTTTCCAGGTTTTCTTTGCCCGTACATAAGAAAGCCCCTTATCGTCAGGCACACGCTCAAACTCCATCCTGTCTGCCAGTAAACGTACAATCATATTAATCATGACCCGCACCAGAGGTTGCAGTCTGGCCTTGTCATTGGGTTGGGTCACGATATAAAGACTCACCGGGCTTTCATGGTTCATCAAATCGCGAATACAAAAATCCGAATCAGAGACATTAAAAGCCACTACTGGATCACGGTATAAAGCCAGATAGGATTTTAAAGTCGATAGAACGGAGCCCGCTTCTTCCTCAGGCCTGTCTATCATATCGCGGGCAGAGGCTGAGATAACCGGATGGGTTTTTCCCTCAATATGCGGGTATTGGGTCATTTCAATTAGCAGGTCAGCGATATTGGTATTGGGGTCAACCAGCATGCGGTCAATGTTTGGAAAGGTGGCGGGTTCGCCCTGATTTTTCAGCTTGTAAATCGCATGTAAAATAAATCCCACTAAAAGCGCCTGAGAGGTTTTTTGCCAGTGCGTTTCAAGGCCTTTACCGTCAGGGTCTACCACCAGCGTTGCAAGATTTTGCACGTCCCCCACCTCTGATTCAGTGCCTACCCGAATTTCATCCAACGGATTCCAACGGGCAGAACCTTTCAATGTGGCTGGTTCAAAACGGATGACTTTATTGTTGGCATATTGCTGTCTCCATCCGGCAGTCATTGCCCACAACTCACCCTTTAAATCGGTAATGACACAGGAGTGCTTCCAGGATAACAGGGTAGGAATCACCAGCCCCACCCCTTTACCCGAGCGGGTGGGTGCGTAGGTCAGGACATGCTCAGGGCCATTGTGGCGTAGATAATGAATCTCGCCTTGCTCATTCTCAAACGCGCCGACATAGACCCCTTCATCATGACCAATCAGGCTGGCATTTTTTAAATCCTCCATATTGGCCCATCTCGCTGAGCCATGCAGATATTCGCTAATTTCGCGCTTTTTAAGTTGTTGACTGACAAGAATCACCATCATTAAAAAGAAGCTTGCGCTCATTACCACTATCCCAAATGCAGCATTAAAATAATCCGGGTAGTATTGATGATATTTAAAATTCCATAAAAACAACTGCCAGGGTAGATAAACGTGGGCAAATGATGCGCCCAAACTGTCATGATAATGAAATTTCCAGGCCAGATATTGTGTGCCCATTTGCAGGCTGACAGTTAAAGACAGCAAGACCAAGCCAATCACCGGCAGGTTAAATCGTTGATTGGCTCTTCGCTTGACTCTCGGGCCAATGGCTTTATCAGGCTTATTCATCGTCATTGGCTATCTCCTGCGGCCTTGCGATTAACAAACTGACTGACTTCATCAGTGCCTGCACTAAAACTTCCTTCTGGCGCACCCATGGAGCTGATGTTTGAGGCGGGTGAGTCTGATGGCTCAGGTGGTGATGAGTCATTGTTGGCATCCATTCGTTGATGAATGGCATCGGCGACTTTACCGCCGGTGGTTTCTGCAACTTTTGCCGAGAAGGCCTCTTTTATAGAATTTGCTTTTTCACGTGCGACTTCTGCGGCACCTGAGGCCAAATGAGAGCCGAAGTGACCGGCAAATTGAGTCGCCCGTCCCATGGCCTCACTTAATCGGCCAGATTTAGGACTGGAACCGCCATCTGAACCAGATCCTGTGCTGCTTTGCGATGCAGCATTGAAGGCGGCCTTCAATGCTGATAAACCACCGGCACTCTCAGTGCCTACAGTGCCGGCAGCAGAGGCGAGAGCGGCACCTGCTATGCCTGCAGCCCCCAAGGCACTGCCCAAGCCCAGACCACCTCCACCACCTGAGCCACCACCGCTGACAATACCGCTTAATACAGGTGGTATTTTATTAACAAGCACCAGTAAAAGAATGGCAACGACCAGCATGACAAACATTTCTTTCAGCAAAATGTCCTTCGCCATGGCAGCATAATATTGATCAACAAAAGACTTACCAATACCGATAATCAAAATCATCGCAAAAGCCTGCAGGGCAATACCCAGCACAGTTTTGTAATATTGTATGGCAATATCCTGTGTCCAACGGCCTCCACCGAAGCCTAATAAAATGATGCCGCCATAGGTTAAAATCCATGCGGTGATAAGGACTATCAGCATGTTAATACTGACCAGCGCCAATACCACCAAAATCAGCCCGGCGACTATCAAACCAACGGTGGTTGCGGCTGGCGACCAAATGGATGAGTTATCAATGGCCTTGGAAACGATATCAAAACCCACATCGACAATATCCGAAGGGGATACATGCGCATCAATGCCCGAGGCATTGGCTGCGAGTTTACGCATGGAATCCATAATGGCCGTTGCAATGGCCGGGCCATTGTCTAACAGCCAATAGAAAAAGCCGACAACCACAAAAAACCGCACTGTTTCAGCGAGAAACTCTTGAATGTCTGCCTGCCTCAAGGCCATAAGACCATATGTCCAGACCATGCTGATTAAGGCCAAAGACCAAAAGAGGTAACGGGCATAGTCAAGCAAGGTTTTGCTCCACATGGATGCTGTGGTAGAAAACCGATACAGGATATTATCCAGTAAATCTCTGCTATCCATACCCGTGCCTTGGGCATAACTGCTAATGGAAAATCCCAGTAGAAAGAGTGTGATTAAACAGGTGACTGTCGGTTTTTTCATAAGATCACCATTTTTTCCCGGAACTTTTGGTAAAAGAGCCTCGCTTGAAGCAGGCATCCCCAATGGCTTGCAGTTCCTCAGTGCTTCGTCCTTCTCTGCTGCTTTCACAGGTAAGCGAGGCCAAATGCTCCGCTTTCTTTTGGGCTTTGGTTTCTGCGCTGTCACAGCCAGTAATTAAACACACCATAACTGCTATGGATAGACCTAATTTTTTCATTGCTTCTCCTTGTTGTTTGAATTGAATTACCATTTTTTTCCTGAACTTTTGTGATAAGACCCGGCACGAAAACGCTCATCTCCGGCTGCCTGAATGGCTTCCTTGTCAGCGCTGGCCGCATCTTTTACTGCTTGAGCATTTTGTTGTGCCATCAATAAGCCCCGAATCTGCATGAGCTGGTGGTTTTGTTGACTGGCTAATTGCGAGGCGGCTTGCAATGCCTGTTTTTGACCTTCGGCACTTTGCGCTTGAGATTGCAAGGTACGGAGTTTAGCGGAATCTGCTTTTAAGCTTTGTTGCTGCTTATCAATGCCTTTGAGCATGGCATCATTGGCTCGTTTTTCAGCAACGGAAGACGCAAGTCTTGCTTGTTTAATTTTTCTGAGTTCTTCAGCTGAACATTGGCCACTGCCATTAAAACAGGCGGTATTTTGGTAATATTCCTGACTTTGAAATCGGTCAAGATAGCCTTGGAGGCTGCCTGCTTCTTGCTTGTAATAGTCAATGGTATTGGTCGATTCAAGCAAATTATTAATAATCGAATTGGCATTGTCCCATTCGAATGAAGTCAGTGACCTGGTGTTATCCAGCATATTTTGGTACTGGTTAACCTGATTTTTATATTGATCGATTTGCGTTTTGTATTCATTCGCTTGGGTCATGATCATTCGTCCGTTTTGAAGCCAGTTTGCTACATCAAAAACGGGCGCACCCGATGCAACGGCATGAAGCGACCAAAAATAAATCAGCATCATTTTAAATTTCATAACTTTTCTCCTTTATTAATAAGCAAATTGGCGATAAGGCCGGTTAAAGGTTAAGTCTTTCACCACGATAATATTGAAGCGGTAGCCAGGACGGATATTGATAGTCGGCGAGACATTCAGATTTTTGGATACCAGCTGC